>NZ_JBSFKF010000019.1:0-152723 GCF_053598415.1 Kitasatospora sp. NPDC001132
ACCTGTGAAGCCGGGGCGGGCAGTCGATCGACTGCCCGCCCCGGCTTCGTGTCCGGACCCTCGTCCCGGGACCGGACGCCGGAGTCAGGACTCCGGAGTGGACCGCTCGCGCCGGGCGCGCACCCGCCGCGCCGGCGCGGAGAGCGTCTCGACCATCCGCTCGACCGCGGTGCCGACCGCCGTCCGGACCGCCCGCCCCGCGTCGGAGATCCGCCACCACAGCTGCGCCGAGGACGGCGGCAGCAGCAGCGCCCGGGTCCGCCCGGCCCGCCCGGCCGTCGCCAGCATCCCCCGCCGGACGGTGCGGACGTCGGCGGCCAACGGCTCCGTGGCGGCCTGCCCGGGCGGGGCGTAGAGCACCCGCTCGGTGGCCAGTGCCAGTCGGCCGGTGGCCGCCGCCGAGTCCGCGTCCAGCTTCGCCTTCTCGGTGATCCGGTGCGCCGCCGAGCGCGGGGTGCGTGACTCGTCCGGGGGAATTCCGAGGTCCCAGGCGGAGTCGATCAGCTCGTCCCAGGCGGCCAGCACCTGGGCGTCGGTCAGCTCCGCCGGTCCGCCGCCGGGCCCGCGCCGCCCGCCGCCGCCCAGCCGGCGGCGGCGCAGGGCGGTGCGCCAGAGCATCGGGACGAGCAGCAGGGCGATCAGCGCGAGCACCGCGGCCAGGGTGCCGAGCACCTGGCCGGAGAGCAACCAGGACTCCTCGGCGGCCGTGGAGAGGGCCTTGTCCTTGGTACCGCACTCGCCCAGCTGGCGCTGCTTGGGGGTGCAGTCCGAGCTGGAGGTCGGCGCCGGGGCGGCCGACGCGGTCTGCGGGGCGGCGGTCGCCTGCTGGGTCGGAGCGGTGGTCGGGGCGCTGGACGTGTCGGTGTAGCGGGCCGGGACGCCGCGGCTCGGGGTCGGCTCGAAGCGCAGCCAGCCGTAGCCCGCGAAGTACAGCTCCGGCCAGGCGTGGTACATCCGGCCGGTCACCGAGTATTTGTCGCCGCCCTTGCTGTCGCCGGGGGTGAAGCCCACGGCCACCCGGGCCGGGATCTTGAGGACCCGGGCCATCGCCGCCATGGTGGAGGCGAAGTGCACGCAGAAGCCCCGGCGGTCCTGCAGGAAGACGGCGATCGCGTTGTTGCCGGTGCCGCCGTTGACCGAGGTGTCGTACTCGAAGTCCGGCCCGGTGAACCAGTTGACCAGTGCCGTCGCCCGGTCGTAGTCGTTCCGCGCGCCGGCGGTGACGGACTTGGCCTTCTCGGCGACCACCGGCGGCAGGTCGGCCGGGACGGCGGTGTAGTGCTCCCTGATGTCGGACGGCGCGGAGGCCGCGAGGCGCAGCTCGGTGGCGGTGGGCCGCAGGTCCAGGGCGCTGACGTGGTACTCCAGGCCGCGGATCGCCTTGTCGTTGGTCGGCAGGACGGTGCGGGTCAGCGGGTCGAGTTTCCAGTCGCCGCGGTTGGGGACCTGGACGGTGGCGGCCGGGTAGGGCATCGGCAGCCAGCTGCCCGTCAGCCGTTCCTTGACCTTGAAGTCGCCCTCGATCCGCGGGACCTGGGCGTTGCGCAGGCCCTCGGGGGTGGGCAGGGTCGCCGGGAGGTCGGTGACCGCGGTGCTGCCGAGCTTCCAGTTGGTGCCGTCGAACTGGTCGAGCGAGCCGGTCCGCAGGTAGATCTGGTCGGCCAGCGGGCTTTCCATGGTGTAGGTGAGCAGCTCCTCGTCGGTCGGCTTGGTGATCGCGGCCTCCAGGCTGACCAGCGGGTCGAGGCTGGTCGACAGGCTCCCGCCGGCGTGCTTGCCGCCCGATCCGCCGGAGCCGGAGTCCAGCAGTCCGGAGCTCCAGTTCGGCAGGACGACGGGCAGCAGCAGCGCCACCGCCAGGGCCAGCACGCCGACCTGGCGGCCGCCCGGGTTGACCCTGCCGGACTCCGTGGCGCCGCGCGCGCCGCCGTAGAACACCCGGCCCCAGCGGGAGACCCGGTCCTGGCCCTCGGCGAACAGCAGCAGCAGGTAGCCGGCCGCGGCGGCGGCGAACCAGACCCAGCTGCCGTGCTCCCCGGCCAGGCCGTTGCCGACCGAGTACAGTGCCAGCAGCGGCAGCCCGGCCAGCGCCGAGCGCCGGTAGGTCACCGCGACGGTGTCCACCGCGACGGCGATCAGACCGACCGCCGAGACCAGGATCAGCCGTAGTCCGGCGCTGGGCGGAGCCGGGATGGCGTACTGCTGGATGTCGTCCAGGCCGGCGCTGAAGACCTGGCCCAGCACCCGCAGGGTGGCCGGTCCCGGCAGCACCCCGCCGGCGCCGGCGAAGCCGAGCAGCATCAGCAGGAGCAGCACCAGCAGCTGCCCGAGCGGCACCGTCCAGCGGTACAGCGGGGCGCGGCGCAGGCCCGCGCCGACCGCGGCGATCACGGCGACCACCAGGAAGGCGTGGGTGAGCCAGCTGCGGGTGGTGAGCAGCGGCATCATGCACAGCGAGGCGAGGGCGGTGGCCAGCGCCGAGTACGCGGTCAGTTTGGCCCGGGTGGTCACGCGCCGGCCTCTTCTCGGTAGGGGGCGGTCGTCCTGCTGCCGTCGGCGGCCCGCCACAGGTCCGGTACGGAGTCCCCGGCGCGCACCGGGAGGACCGTCCAGCCGGACTCCCGCAGCTGCCGGACCCTGGCCTCGAAGTCGTCGCCGCCGGTGTGCGGGGCGAGCATCCGCAGGCCGGCCCAGGTGCCGGTGTCCAGCAGGAAGGCGATCGCCCCGCCGGCCCGGCTGCGCAGCCGGCCCAGCCGGGTGGCCTGGGCCTCGTCCAGCTCGCCGAGGACGGCGACCAGCAGGCCCTCGCCGCCGGCCCGCAGCGGGTCCTCGGCGCGGGAGAGGGTGCCGCCGTCGGACAGGTCGGCGACCGCGAGGGCGTCCAGGACCAGCCCGGAGGTGTCGGCGGTGCTGTGGCTTCCGCCCGCGCCCGGCCCGGGCACGGACTGCCCGGTGTCGGTGAGCAGCCGGGTCTGGTAGCCGCGCTCCAGCAGGTGCACGGCGACGGAGGCGGCGCAGCCGATCGCCCACTCGAAGGAGGAGGCGGGGCCGCTGCCCCGGTGGGCGATCTCCCGGGTGTCCAGCACCACGGTGGCCCGGGCCTGCTGGGGCTGCTCCTCGCGGCGCACCATCAGCTCGCCGTACCGGGCGGTGGAGCGCCAGTGCACCCGGCGCAGGTCGTCGCCGGGCCGGTACTCGCGCAGGATCACGTCGTCGTCTCCGGCCAGCGCCAGGGTGCGGCTGTGGCTCTCGCCCTGGCCGATCCACTCGCCGCTGAGCCGTACCGACGGCAGGGCCTGGACCTGGGGGACGACGGTGAGGACGTCGGAGGCGGTGAAGGCGCGGGTCACCTCGCACATCCCGAACGGGTCGGACAGCCGCAGCTGCAGCGGCCCGAGCGGGTAGCGGCCGCGCAGGTCGGAGCGGACCCGGTAGGAGACCTCGCGGTGGCCGCGCGGCTCGACCCGGTCCAGCACGAAGCGCGGGCGCGGCCCGAGCACGTAAGGGACCTTGTCCTCCAGCAGCAGCACGCCGGTGGGCACCCGGGAGACGTTGTCGACCCGCAGGTGGACCCGGGCCTCCTGGCCGGCGACCGCCCGGCGCGGGCTGAGCCGGCGTCCGCTGGCCACCCGGTAGCGGGTGTTGGCGACCACCACCACGGCGGCCAGCGGCAGCGCGGCGAGCAGCACGCCGACGCGCAGCAGGGCGTCCTGGTCGAGCAGGTACGCGCAGACCACCGCGGTGACCCCGGCGGCGAGGAAGGACCGCCCCCGGGTGGTGAGACCGCGGAGCCCGGCCCGCAGTCCCGACGCCGAGTCGGACTGGGCCACCTCAGCCCCTCCGGACGGCCGGGCCGCCCTGCGGGCGCGGCAGCGGCAGCCGGGAGACCAGGTCGGCCACGATCTGCTCGGAGGTGCGGCGGCTGAGCTGGGTCTCGGCGGTCGGCATCAGACGGTGCGCCAGGACCGGGACGGCGAGGCGCTGGATGTCGTCCGGGGTGACGTAGTCGCGCCCGTCCAGCGCGGCGGCGGCGCGTGCGGCCCGGACCAGGTGCAGGGTGGCGCGGGGCGAGGCGCCCAGGCGCAGCTCGGGGCTGGTGCGGGTGGCGCCGACCAGGTCGACGGCGTAGCGGCGGACCGGGTCGGCGATGTGCACACCGCGGACCAGGTCGATCAGCTTGAGGATGTCGGAGGCGTGCGCGACCGGCTGGAGGTCCTCCAGCGGGCTGGCGCCGGCGTGCACGTCCAGCATCGCGAGCTCGGCCTCGGGGCTGGGGTAGCCGATCGAGATCCGGGCCATGAAGCGGTCGCGCTGGGCCTCCGGCAGCGGGTAGGTGCCCTCCATCTCGACCGGGTTCTGGGTGGCCACGACCATGAACGGCGAGGGCAGTTCGTAGCTGGTGCCGTCGATGGTGACCTGGCGCTCCTCCATGGACTCCAGCAGCGCGGACTGGGTCTTGGGCGAGGCGCGGTTGATCTCGTCGCCGACCACGACCTGGGCGAAGATCGCGCCCGGGCGGAACTCGAAGTCGTGCCGCTGCTGGTCGTAGATGTTGGTGCCGGTGACGTCCGACGGCAGCAGGTCGGGCGTGAACTGGATGCGGCGCACGGTGCAGTCGAGCGAGCGGGCGAGCGCCTTGGCCAGCATGGTCTTGCCGACGCCGGGCACGTCCTCCAGCAGCAGGTGGCCCTCGGCGAGCAGGACGGTCAGGGCGATCCGGACGGCCTCCGGCTTGCCCTCGATCACGCTCTCGACGTTGGCGCGGACGCGGTCGACGACCGCGGCGAGCTCGGGGAGCCCGACCTGCCGGTACCCGTTCGCCCTCTGCTTCTCGTCCCCCGCAGGACTGCCGAGACCGGCCTGGTCGTTGTAGCTCGTCACCCGTTTACGCTCCCTGGCACCCTGTGCCCGCCCCGTCCCGAGGCCGGACCCCACCCCATGCTTGACGCGGCCGTCCCGGGGGCGGTTCCGCACGAGGGATCCGGTGCCGGGAAGGCGGCCTGCGGCCTGGCCGCCCCAGGTGGTTCGGGGTCCGACCGGCAGGCGCATTCTCCCTCGCGGGACGGCCGGAAGTCACCATTCGGAGACGCCCGAATGCCCGAGAGCCCGGACGTCGTCGGCCGGGCCGGGGCGGGCGGAGCGGGTCAGTCGATCTCGCGCAGCAGGCCGGTGTGGACGTCGAAGACGAAGCCGCGGACGTCGTCGGTGTGGAGCAGGAAGGGAGAGGTGCGGACGCGCTGCATGGACTGGCGGACGTCGCCGTCCAGGTCGACGAAGGCCTCCACCGCCCACTGCGGGCGCTGGCCGACCTCCAGTTCCAGCTCGCGGCGGAAGTCCTCGGTGAGTCCGAGCAGGCCGCAGCCGGTGTGGTGGATCAGCGCGATCGAGCGGGTGCCGAGGGCGCGCTGGCTGATGGTCAGGGACCGGATGGTGTCGTCGGTGACGACGCCGCCGGCGTTGCGGATGACGTGCGCGTCGCCCAGTTCGAGGCCGAGCGCCGCGAACAGGTCGAGGCGGGCGTCCATGCAGGCGACCACGGCGATCTTCTGCACCGGACGGGCGTCCATGCCGCCGTCCTGGAAGGTCACCGCGTAGCTGCGGTTGGCCGTGACGAAGCGGTCGATGACGGTGGGTCCGGCAGGGGCGGCAGCGGCGTTCGGCGAGGGCCGGTCAGGTGTCACTGTCATGGTGGCGACGTTAGTGCGGATCGGGCCCGCGCGGTGGGGAGAGTGGCGACAGAACCCGGCGCTGTGATCGAGCGCATAGCCACAACCGGAGGGTTTGTCCCGGCTGGTCCCACAGTGCCCGCACGCGGTGGCGGACAGGGGGCGCGCGCCCGCCGCCGAAGGCCCCCAGTCCGCACCGCCGCCGGGCCGCCCCGACGGCTGCGACCTGCGGTGATCCGTACCGCCGCCCGGGTGGTGCGCCGGAGCGGGCCATTGACTGGCAGGACCCGCGCGATAGAGTTTGCGGCGCAGTGGAGCACACCCGCCGGGGCCCGTCAACGGGGTCCTCCCGGCCGGTGCGGCCCGTTCGACGCGGCCCGTGGCCTCCTCCCGCTCCGTGCCCACCTGGCGCACCTTCCCCGGCGCCGGGCGGTCACGATCTTCCCCTCGAGCGGGCGGGGACCACGGGCCGCTTCGTCGTGCCGGGGCGCGGTGGGCGAGAATGGTCGCAGCTCCCGGACGTCGGGCTGCTCCGCACCGAGGAAGGGCGCCACCGCGCATGACCACCAACGAACCGGGCCCCAAGCACGTTCCGGTGATGCTCCAGCGGTGCATGGACGCGCTGGCCCCGGCGATCTCCCGCCCCGGTGCCGTCGTGGTGGACGCCACCCTCGGCCTCGGCGGGCACAGCGAGGCGCTGCTCACCCAGTTCCCCGACGTGCGGCTGGTCGCGGTGGACCGCGACCCGGTGGCGCTGAAGCTGTCCGGCGAGCGGTTGGCCCCGTTCGGCGACCGGGCCACCCTGGTGCACGCCGTCTACGACGAGATCCCCGAGGTGCTGGAGCGCCTGGGCATCGACCGGGTGGACGGCGTCCTGTTCGACCTCGGCGTCTCCTCGATGCAGCTGGACGAGGCGGAGCGCGGTTTCGCGTACGCGCAGGACGCGCCGCTGGACATGCGGATGGACCAGACCCGGGGGATCAGCGCCGCTGAGGTGCTGAACACCTACAGCCACGGCGACCTGGCCCGGATCCTCAAGGTGTACGGCGAGGAGCGGTTCGCCGGGAAGATCGCCTCGGTGATCCTGCGGGAGCGGGAGAAGGAACCGTTCACCAACAGCGCGCGTCTGGTCGAGTTGGTGCGCAACGCCATCCCGGCGGCGACCCGCAGGACCGGCGGGAACCCGGCCAAGCGGACGTTCCAGGCGCTGCGGATCGAGGTCAACGGCGAGCTGGAGGTCCTGGACCGGGCCATCCCCGGCGCGCTGGACGCCCTCGCGGTCGGCGGCCGGATCGTCGTGATGTCCTACCAGTCGCTGGAGGACCGGCTGGTCAAGCAGTACTTCGCCGCCGGTGCGACCAGCACCGCCCCGCCGGGGCTGCCGTTCATCCCGGAGGAGCACCAGCCCTGGCTCAAGTTGATCACTCGCGGTGCCGAGCTGGCCACCGAGGAGGAGATCGAGGAGAACCGGCGCGCCGCGCCCGTACGGCTGCGGGTGGCGGAGAGGATCAGGGACCGAAGCAAGCGGGGCTGACGAACCGGCCCCGGCGGGGTCCGAAGGGCGGAGGAAAGCAGTGGGGCCGGTGGCCGGTGAGGTCCGGGCGGGGCGGGGTGGACTCCCCGGGCAGGGCAGGGCGCGGATCACGGTCCGGCCGGGCAGGCGTCCGGTACGGCGGCGTACGCCGTTCGCGGTGCTCATCGTGGTGCTGCTGGCGGCCGGGCTGCTCGGCCTGCTCGCGTTGAACACCGCGCTCAACGAGGGCTCCTTCGAGCTGTCCCGGCTGCAGAAGCAGACCACCGCGGCGACCGACGAGCAGCAGAGCCTCCAGCACGAGATCGACAAGAACTCGGCCCCGGACGCGCTGGCCAGGCGCGCCGCCGAGCTGGGCCTGGTACCGGCCGGCGGGATGGCCTTCCTGGACGTCCCGAACGGCGGCAAGGTGGTCGGCGCCCCCGGCGCTGCGCAGGACAGCCCGCCGGTCAAGCGCTCCACGGCCGAGCCGTGGCCGACCAGGGCCCAGTCCGGCGCGGCCCAGCCCGCCGCCGGGCCCTCGCCGGCCGCCCCGCCGCCGGCCGCCCCGCCGCCCGCGCCGACCCCGGCGGCCTCCGCCGGTGACTCGGTGATCCAGCTCAACCCGGTCCAGCCCACCGCGGCCGCGAAGCCGAGCGGGGGTGCCGGCCGATGACTCCTCCACGTCAGCCTTCCGGTTCCGGATCCGGCAGCGGCAACGGCCGCCGTCCGGTCCCCCGGGGCAGCGCGCAGTCCGCCTCCGGCCGCAGTCAGCCCGCCAAGGGCCAGCCCGCCCGGGGCCAGTCGGCCAAGGCCCAGCCCGCCCGCAGCCAGTCGGCCAAGGCCCAGCCCGCCAAGTCGGCGTCCGTCGGCCGTACCCCGCGGGCACCCCAGCAGCGCCGCCCCGAGGGCCGCCCGCCGGCCCGCAGCCAGGCCGCGGTGCGCCCGAAGGGCCGTCCGCCGCTGCGCCCCAAGGCGCTCAAGCTGGCCGAGCCGAAGCGCCGGCTACGGGCGATCACCGTGGTGCTGTCGCTGGTGTTCTCCGTCTTCGCGGGCCGCCTGGTGCAGCTCCAGCTGGTGGACGCCGACGCGCTGGCCGCCGACGCCAACACCAACCGCTACCTGAACATCCCGATCACCGCCGAGCGCGGCTCGATAACGTCCTCCGACGGGGTCGCCCTGGCGGCCACCGTGGACGCGTACGACATCACCGCCGACCCGGCGATGTTCACCCCGGAGGCGACCGGCATCCCGGACGCGCCGGAGCAGGCGGCCGCGCTGCTGTCGCCGATCCTCGGCGTGCCCAAGGAGAAGATCGCCGCCGATCTGCACACCCCCAAGAGCCGCTACAAGCGCCTCGCGGCCCAGCAGACCCCGGCCGCCAAGAAGCAGATCAGCGACCTCAAGTCGGGCCTGGAGAAGCAGGCAGGATCGCGGGCCTGCCAGGCCCAGAAGAAGCTGCTCGGCAAGCCCGCCGACCAGGGCGGGCGCACCCGGGTGGACAACGAGTGCGCCAACCCGCTGGCCGGGGTGTTCAACCGGGAGACCCAGAAGCGGATCTACCCGGCGGACGGCCTGGCCGCCAACCTGGTCGGCTTCGTCAACGCCGAGGGCGAGGGCGCCGGCGGCCTGGAACTCCAGTACCAGAAGCTGCTGGCCGGCAAGGACGGTCACAGCAGCTACGCCCAGTCGGGCGGGCGGCTGGTGCCGACCGCCGGGGGCTCGATGGAGCCGGCCGTGTCGGGCAGCGACGTGAAGCTGACCGTCAACCGGGACATCCAGTGGGCCGCCCAGCGGGCGATCACCGACCAGGTGGCCAACTCCGGCGCGGAGAAGGGCTACGTGGTCGTCCAGGACGTGAAGACCGGCCAGGTCCTCGCGATGGCCACCGCGCCCGGCTTCAACCCCAACGACCTGAGCCTGTCCAAGCAGGCCCAGCTGGGCAACCCCGCCCTGGGCGACGCGTACGAGCCGGGCAGCACCGCCAAGCTGATGAGCATGGCCGCCGTGCTGGACTCCGGCAAGGCCACCTGGGACACCAAGGTCACCGTGCCCAACCGGCTGGTCCGCGCCGGGCAGCAGTTCAAGGACGACGTCGACCACGACACCTGGTACCTGACCCTGGCCGGGGTGCTGGCCAAGTCCTCCAACATCGGCACCATCGAGGCGGTCGAGACCCTCGGCGACGGCGACCAGCTGAAGGCCAACCAGGCCCTCGACGGTTACATGCGCAAGTTCGGCGTGGCCGCGCCGACCGGCCTGGGCTTCCCCGGGGAGACCCCCGGGATGCTCAAGAAGCCGGAGGACCTGGTCGCCTCGGAGAAGTACAACATCTCCTTCGGCCAGGGCCCGATGCAGATGAACGCGCTGCAGGCCACCTCGGTCTACTCGACCATCGCCAACGGCGGGGTGCGGGTCGCGCCCAGCATCGTCCAGGGCGTCACCGACCCGGACGGCACGTACAAGCCGAGCGCGCCGGGGGAGCAGACCAGGGTGGTCAGCCCGGAGACGGCCAAGACCCTCACCTCGATGCTGGAGTCGGTCGTCGACGACGAGCAGGGCACCGGCGGCAAGGCCGCCATCCCCGGCTACCGGGTCGCGGGCAAGACCGGAACCGCCAACCGGGGCGCCGCCAACGGCGTCGGCTACGACGGCTACACCGCCTCCTTCATCGGCTTCGCCCCCGCCGACGCCCCCCGGTACACCGTCTCCTGCACCCTCCAGGGCCCGGTCAACGGCCACTTCGGCGGGCAGCTCTGCGGCCCGGTGTTCAAGCAGGTGATGGAGTTCACCCTGAAGACCATGCAGGTCCCGCCGAGCGGCAGCCAGGCGCCCAACCTCACCGTCGACTGGAAGCCGTGAGCGAGCGATGAGCAACGAACGGACGGGGCCGGAGCACGGCGCGGCGCAGGGCCGGTTTGGCCCTGGACACCCTTCGGCGGATAGCCTTCCCGCCGTGCCGAAACCCGATCAAACCACCGTGAGTCCGCCCCGCCCGACCGGGACCACCGCCCTTCCGCTCGCCGAGCTGGCCGCCGAACTGGGCCTCGCGCCCGTCGAGGGCGGCGCCGTCAGCGGCGTCACCCACGACTCCCGCGCGGTCCGGCCGGGCGACGTGTACGTGGCCTTCCCGGGCGCCAACCACCACGGCGCGGCCTTCGCCGCCAAGGCCGCCCAGGCCGGCGCGGTGGCGGTGCTCACCGACCCGGCCGGCGCCGAGATCGCGGCCGCCACCGGCCTGCCGCTGCTGGTCGTCGACCGGCCGCGGGCCGTCATGGGCGAGCTGGCCGCGATCGTCTACGGCCGCCCCTCCGGGCGGCTGCTGATGATCGGGCTGACCGGTACCAACGGCAAGACCACCACCTCCTACCTGGTCGAGGGCGGTCTGCGCGGCGCCGGGCGCAGCCCGGGCGTGATCGGCACCGTCGAGATGCGGGTCGGCGAGGAGCGGATCAAGAGCGAGCGCACCACCCCCGAGGCCACCGACCTGCACGCGATCCTCGGCGTGATGGCCGAGCGCGGCGCCGACGCGGTGACCATGGAGGTCTCCAGCCACGCCCTGGTCTTCGGCCGCACCGACGGGGTGGCGTACGACGTCGCGCTGTTCAACAACCTGACCCCCGAGCACCTCGACTTCCACCCGGACATGGAGGACTACTTCCAGGCGAAGGCCCGGCTCTTCCAGCCCGGCAAGTCCCGCCACGGCGTGGTCAACCTGGACGACGAGTACGGCCGCCGGCTCGCCGCCGAGGCCAAGATCCCGGTGACCACCTTCTCGGCCACCGGCGCCGCCGAGGCCGACTGGCGGGCCGTGGACGTCCGGCTGGGGCCGGTCGGCTCCACCTTCCGGGTGCTGGGCCCGGACGGCGCCGAGGCCGAGGCCTCCGTTCCGCTGCCCGGCCCGTTCAACGTCGCCAACGCGCTCGCCGCGATCACCACGCTGGTCGCCGCCGGGCTGCCGCTGGACCGGGCCGTGGCCGGCGTCGCCGCCGTGCCCGGCGTCCCGGGCCGGCTGGAGCGGGTGGACGCCGGACAGCCCTTCGTCGCCGTCGTCGACTACGCGCACAAGCCGGACGCCCTCAAGGCCGTCCTCGCCTCGCTGCGCGAGGTCACCGAGGGCCGGCTGCACGTCGTGGTCGGCTGCGGCGGCGACCGTGACCCGCACAAGCGCGGCCCGATGGGCGCCATCGCCGCCCGTCTCGCCGACACCGCCCTGCTGACCAGCGACAACCCGCGCAGCGAGGACCCGCTGGCGATCCTCGCCAGCATGCTGACCGGCGCCGCCACGGTGCCCGAGGCCGAGCGCGGCGCCGTCCTGGTCGTCCCCGACCGGGCCGAGGCGATCGGGCTCGCCGTCGCCCGCGCCCAGGCGGGGGACACCGTGCTGGTGGCCGGCAAGGGCCACGAGCTCGGCCAGTACGTACGAGACGAGATCCGCCCCTTCGACGACCGGGAGGTGCTGCGCGAATCCATCGCGCGGACCACGGCCGCACGGGGCGACCGAGGAGTAGAGCAGCAGTGATCGCACTGACCCTCGCCGAGGTGGCCGCCGCTGTCGGAGGCACGCTGGACGGCGCCGACCCGGACGCCCTGGTCACCGGCCCGGTCGAGGTCGACTCGCGGAAGGTGGGCCCGGGCGGCCTGTTCGTGGCCTTCGTCGGCGAGAACGTGGACGGCCACGACTACGCGGCCAAGGCGGTCGAGGACGGCGCCGTCGCGGTGCTGGCCTCCCGCCCGGTCGGCGTGCCCGCCGTCCTGGTGGACAGTGTGGTGGAGGCGCTCGGCAGGCTGGCCCGCACGGTGGTCGCCCGCGCCGAGGGCACCGCCGTGGTCGCGCTGACCGGCTCGGCCGGCAAGACCAGCACCAAGGACCTGATCGCCCAGCTGCTCCAGCGCCGCGGCCAGACCGTCTTCCCGCCCGGCTCGCTCAACAACGAGATCGGCCACCCGATGACCGCGCTGCGGGTCGAGGCCGGCACCCGGCACCTGGTCATGGAGATGGGCGCCCGGCACAAGGGCGACATCGAGTACCTCACCTCGATCACCCCGCCCCGGATCGGCCTGGTCCTCAACGTCGGCACCGCCCACGTCGGCGAGTTCGGCTCCCAGGAGGCGATCGCCGAGGCCAAGGGCGAACTGGTCGAGTCGCTGCCCGCCGACGGCACCGCGATCCTCAACGCGGACGACCGGCTGGTGCGCGCGATGGCCTCCCGTACCAGGGCGAAGGTGGTCCTGTTCGGGGAATCCCCGGACGCCCATGTACGGGCCACCGACGTTCGCCTGGACGCCACCGGGCGGCCATCGTTCACGCTCACCACCCCGGCCGGTTCCGCGCCCGTGCAGCTGCGCCTGTACGGTGAGCACCACGTCTCGAACGCCCTCGCCGCCGCCGCGGTGGCGGTGGAGCTCGGGATGTCCGTCGACGACACCGCGGCAGCCCTGGGCGAAGCGGGTGCGCTGTCCCGCTGGCGCATGGAGGTCGTCGACCGGGCCGATGGTGTCACCATCGTGAACGACGCCTACAACGCGAACCCCGACTCGATGCGGGCCGCGCTGCGGGCGCTCGTCTCGATGGGGGGCCGGGGCCCGGAGCGCCGCCGCACCTGGGCGGTGCTCGGCGAGATGCGGGAGCTCGGCGAGGAGAGCCTGGCCGAGCACGACGCCATCGGGCGGCTCGCCGTCCGGCTGGACGTCACCAAGCTGGTGGCGGTCGGCGGACGCGAGGCGGCCTGCATGGAACTCGGCGCGAGGAACGAAGGTTCGTGGGGTGAGGAGTCGGTGCTGGTGTCCGACGCGGACGCGGCGGTCGAGCTGCTGCGCAGTCAGCTTCGGCCGGGGGATGTGGTCCTGGTGAAGGCTTCCCGTTCGGTGGGGCTGGAGAAGGTGGCCGAGGCCCTCCTGGCGGACGGTGTGGCCGAATAATGAAGCAGATCCTTTTCTCCGGGATGATCGGTCTCATCCTGTCGCTGCTCGGCACCCCCGCCCTGATCAAGCTGCTCGCGAAGCACGGCTACGGCCAGTACATCCGTGACGACGGCCCGAAGGCGCACCACAGCAAGAAGGGCACGCCCACCATGGGCGGCATCGCCTTCATCCTGGCGACCCTGATCGCGTACTTCGCCACGAAGGCGATAACGGGCGAGAGCCCGACCGCCTCCGGGCTGCTGGTGCTCTTCCTGACCGCGGGCCTCGGCCTGGTCGGCTTCCTGGACGACTACATCAAGGTGGTCAAGCGCCGCTCGCTGGGCCTGCGGGCCAAGGCGAAGCTGGCCGGCCAGTCGATCGTCGGCCTCGGGTTCGCCGTCCTGGCGATGCAGTTCCCGGACGACCGCGGGCTCAACCCGGCGTCCCAGAGCCTGTCCTTCGTCCGGGACTTCAAGTGGGCGATCGGCCCCGTCCTGTTCGTCATCTTCGCGTACTTCATGATCGCCGCGATGTCGAACGGCGTGAACCTGACGGACGGTCTGGACGGCCTCGCCACCGGTGCCTCGGTGATGGTCTTCGGCGCCTACACCTTCATCGGCATCTGGGAGCACACCCAGAGCTGCGCCTACGCCATCACCGCGACCGCCAACTGCTACGACATCCGCGACCCGCTGGACCTCGCCGTCGTGGCCTCCGCCCTGATGGGCTCCTGCTTCGGCTTCCTGTGGTGGAACACCTCGCCCGCCAAGATCTTCATGGGGGACACCGGCTCGCTCGCCCTCGGCGGCGCCCTGGCCGGTCTGGCGATCTGCTCCCGCACCGAGCTGCTGCTCGCCCTGCTCGGCGGCCTCTACGTGATCATCACCCTCTCGGTGATCATCCAGGTCGGCTCCTTCCGGATGACCGGCAAGCGCGTCTTCAAGATGGCGCCACTGCAGCACCACTTCGAACTCAAGGGCTGGACCGAGGTCCTGATCGTCGTCCGGTTCTGGATCATCCAGGGCCTGTGCGTCGCGGTCGGCCTCGGCCTGTTCTACGCGGGATGGGTGACCGGATGACCAACCCCGACTTCCAGGGCCTGCAGGTCGTCGTGGCCGGGCTCGGCGTCTCGGGCATCAGCGCCGCGCGCGTCCTGCACGGCCTCGGCTCCCGGGTCACCGTGGTGGACGGCGGCAGCGGGCCCGGCCTGGCCGCCCGGGCCGCCGAGCTGGAGGCGCTGGGTGTCACCGTGCGGCTCGGCGACGGCGCGAGCCTGCCCGAGGGCACCGAGCTGATCGTCACCTCGCCCGGCTGGGCGCCGGACAGCCCGCTGTTCGCCGCCGCCGAGGCGGCCGGGGTGCCGGTCTGGGGCGACGTCGAGCTGGCCTGGCGGCTGCGCAAGCCGCTGCCCGGCACCGGCGAGCCCGCCCCCTGGCTGGCCGTCACCGGCACCAACGGCAAGACCACCACCGTCCAGATGCTCGCCTCGATCCTCACCGCCGCCGGCAAGCGCACCGCCGCGGTCGGCAACGTCGGGGTCTCGGTGCTGGACGCGGTGCTCGCCGAGGAGCCCTACGACGTGCTCGCGGTCGAGCTCTCCAGCTACCAGCTGCACTGGGCGCCCTCGCTGCGCCCGTACTCGGCGGCGGTGCTCAACCTGGCGCCCGACCACCTCGACTGGCACGGCTCGATGGAGGCGTACGCCGCCGACAAGGGCCGGATCTACGAGGGCAACGTGGTCGCCTGCGTGTACAACCTGGCCGACCCGGCCACCGAGGCGCTGGTCCGCGAGGCCGACGTCGAGGAGGGCTGCCGGGCGATCGGCTTCGGCCTCGGCGCGCCCGGCCCGTCGAACTTCGGCGTGGTGGACGGGTTGCTGGTGGACCGCGCCTTCGTCGAGGACCGGGCCAAGAACGCGGCCGAGCTGGGAGCCGTCGCCGACGTGCACCCGCCGGCGCCCCACAACATCGCCAACGCGCTCGCCGCGGCGGCGCTGGCCCGGGCGTACGGCGTCGAGCCGAAGGCCGTCCGGGAGGGCCTGCGCGCCTTCCGCCCGGACGCCCACCGGATCGCCGAGGTCGGTACGGTCCGCGAGGTCACGTACATCGACGACTCCAAGGCCACCAACACCCACGCGGCGGCCGCCTCGCTGGCCGCCTACCGGCCGATCGTCTGGATCGCCGGGGGCCTGGCCAAGGGCGCGACCTTCGACGACCTGGTGCAGGGCGCGGCCGAGCGGCTGCGCGCGGTGGTGCTGATCGGCCAGGACCGGGCGGTGATCCGCGAGGCACTGGAACGACACGCTCCGGATGTGCCGGTGATCGAGGCGGCCGAGGGCCAGACTGGCGCGGTGGCGATGGCCGAGGTCGTTCGAACGGCCGCGTCGCTCGCCCGATCGGGTGACACGGTGCTGCTGGCACCGGCCTGCGCCTCGATGGACATGTTCACCAACTACGGCGAGCGCGGCGACCTCTTCGCGGCGGCCGTCCGGGAGCTGGCGGGCGAGTAGGCGGGCCGGCGCGGAGCGTCGGACGGAAGAGAGTGAGCGGGGAGCGGTGGCGGGGCAGGGCAGAGCGGATTCCGGCGTCGTGAAGCGGGACGCCGCCGAGCCGATGAGAGTGATCTCCGCCACCACGACCAAGTACAAGTCGGCCGGTCCACTGGCCCGCGTCCAGGCCCTCCGGGCCCGGGTGCGGTACTGGCTGGACCGGCCGCTCACCCCGTACCTGCTGATCGTCGGCAGCACCCTGCTGCTGGTCGTGCTCGGTCTGATGATGGTCTTCTCGGCCTCGCAGATCCTCGCCCTGAACCAGCACCACACGGCGCAGTACTACTTCCTCAAGCAGCTGATCGCGGCCATCCTCGGCCTGGTCCTGCTGATCGGCTTCGCCTCCGTCCCGTTGGCGGTGCTGCGGGTGATCGTCTACCCGGTGATGATCGGGGTGATCGGCGCCCTCACCCTCGTCGCCATCCCCGGCATCGGGGTGCGGATCAACGGCAACCAGAACTGGCTGGACTTCGGCTTCTTCCAGTTCCAGCCCTCGGAGTTCGCCAAGCTCGCGCTGGTGCTCTGGGGCGCCGACCTGCTCGCCCGCAAGCAGAAGGCCGGGACCCTCACCTCCTGGAAGCACCTGCTGGTGCCGCTGGTGCCGGGAGCCCTGCTGCTGCTCGCGCTGATCATGTTCGGCGGCGACATGGGCACCTCGATGATCCTGGTGGCCATGGTGTTCGCACTGCTCTGGATGGTCGGCGCGCCGCTGCGGCTGTTCGTGGCCACCCTCGGGGTGGCGGTGGTGGTCTGCACCGCCCTGGTGGTCACCGTGCCGCACCGGGCGGAGCGGCTGAGCTGCATCGGCGTCACCAAGATCGACCCGGAGGGCGCGTGCTTCCAGGCCCTGCACGGCGCCTTCGCGTTCGCCAACGGCGGCGGCTTCGGCACCGGCCTCGGCGCCGGCGTGGAGAAATGGGGCCAGCTGCCCGAGGCGCACACCGACTTCATCTTCGCCGCGACCGGCGAGGAACTCGGTCTGGTGGGGACGCTGTCGGTCCTCGGCCTCTTCGCGGCACTAGGCTACGCGGGTATCCGTGTGGCCATCGGCACGAAGGACCCCTTCGTCAGGTACGCCGCGGGAGCCGCCACCACCTGGATCATGGCGCAGGCCATGATCAACCTGGGGTCGGCACTGGGACTGCTGCCCATCGCGGGCGTCCCGCTCCCGCTGTTCTCCTACGGCGGTTCCGCCATGCTGTCGGCCATGTCCGCGATCGGAGTGCTGCTGTGCCTGGCGCGCAGTTCCTCCGGCGCGAAGGCGGCCCTGGCCGCCCGGACCAAGAACTCCCGGATCAGGAGACAACTGGCCCGGGTGCTGCCACGACGACGAACCACAGCGCGCCCGGCCCCGGGGCCGGCACGCAGGGAGCGGTGAATTTCGGTGCATGTCGTACTCGCCGGCGGGGGGACCGCCGGTCACATCGAGCCGGCCATGGCCCTCGCGGATGCCCTCCGCAGGCACGACCCGTCCGTCGGGATCACCGCCCTGGGCACCGAGCGCGGACTGGAGACCCGGCTGGTACCCGAGCGCGGCTACCAGCTGGAGCTCATCCCGGCCGTCCCGCTGCCCCGCAAGCCCACCCCGGAGCTGATCACCGTCCCCGGCCGGCTGCGCGGCACCGTCCGGGCCGCCCAGGAGATCATCGAGCGGGTCAACGCGGACGCCGTGGTCGGCTTCGGCGGCTACGTCGCGATGCCCGCCTACCTGGCCGCCAAGCGGGCCGGCGTGCCGATCGTGGTGCACGAGGCGAACGCCCGCCCGGGCCTGGCCAACAAGATCGGCGCCCGCTACAGCGACTTCGTGGCGGTCTCCACGCCGGACAGCAAGCTGCGCGACTCCCGGTACATCGGCATCCCGCTGCGCCGGACCATCGCCACCCTGGACCGCGGCGCCGCCCGCCCCGAGGCCCGCCAGTACTTCGGCCTCGACCAGCGGCTGCCCACGCTGCTGGTCTCCGGCGGCTCCCAGGGCGCGCGCCGGCTCAACGAGACGATCACCGCGATCGCCCCGCGGCTCCAGCAGTACGGCGTGCAGATCCTGCACGCGGTCGGCCCGAAGAACGAGCTGCCGCAGGTGGCGGACGTCCCCGGGATGCCGCCGTACCGTCCGGTTCCGTACCTGGACCGGATGGACCTCGCCTACGCGGCCGCCGACATGATGCTCTGCCGGGCCGGCGCCATGACGGTGGCCGAGCTGGCGGCCGTCGGCCTGCCCGCCGCCTTCGTCCCGCTGCCGATCGGCAACGGCGAGCAGCGGCTGAACGCCCAGCCGATGGTCAAGGCCGGCGGCGGTCTGCTGGTGGACGACGCCGAGCTGACCCCGGACTGGGTGCTGCAGAACGTGCTGCCGGTGCTCACCGACCCGCAGCGGCTGTGGGACATGAGCCGGGCGGCCGCCGAGTTCGGTCGCCGGGACGCCGACGACCTGTTGGTCGGCATGGTCTACGAGGCGATCCAGGCCCACCGCGGCGGCCGCCGCCGTGGCTGACGGCCGGCTCGCCGACCCGTTGGAGGAGGAGCTGGAGGAGGAGGAGTCCGCTCCCCGCCTCCGGCTCTCCCGGCGGGGCATCGTGGTGCTGGGCGCGCTCGGCGCCGCGGTGTCCGGCGTGCTGGCCTGGCTGGTGTTCTTCTCCTCGGTCCTGGACGTGCGCGACGTCGCCGTCCAGGGGACCAGCGACGGCAAGCTGACGGCGGACCAGGTCCGCGCGACGATCGGCGGGCTCGGCGACGGCCCGCTGGCGCGCGTGGACCTGGACGACGTCCGCCACCGGGTGGAGGCGGTCCCCCGGGTGGCCGGCGCCGAGGTGTGGCGGGGCTGGCCGCACACCCTGCGGGTGAAGGTCGTCGAACGCAAGGCGGTGGCCGCGGTCAAGGGGGATGACGGCCAGTTCACCCAGGTGGATGCCGGGGGCGTGAGCTTCGCCACCGAACCGGCCCCGCCGGAGGGCCTTCCCGTGGTCGAGCTGCGGCTCAGTCAGCAGGCGAACGACGCGGACGGGGTGATCTCCCGTTCGCAGTTGGTGCAGGGCGCGGTGGCGGTGGCCGCCGGGCTGCCGCCGGAGGTCGCCAAGCGGGCGGGATCGGTGCTGGTGCACTCGTACGACGACATCGAGTTGCAGCTCAGCGGGGGTGCGACGGTGCGCTGGGGGAGTCCGGAGCAGATCGACCGCAAGGCCCGGGTCCTGGTCGCCCTGATGAAACAGAAGGGCACGAACTTCGACGTGACGGCGCCGGAGGCGCCGGCGGTGTCGGGATGATCCGGTAGGTTCTCTGCCTGAGGGTGGGGTTGACGCCTCGAAGTGTCGGCCCGACTCTTGGTGGTCACCCCCGGTTTCCTAAGCCGGCCGATGATCACATAGGCTCAAAAGAAAAAGGGAAGCTCGGCGTGTTCGTTGAAACACGTGCCTGGAGCCACCTAGTGTCCTGTGTCACCAGACTGTGTTTCCTGGTGATGTGACGGAGGCACAGAACTAACCCTAAAGGTCAAGTTTAGGGTTGGGGTCGGCGGTCGGCATTTCGGACATTCAGTCAGAAACCAGGCTCCCTACCCATCGACATCCGTCGGTACGGCCCCGCCCCGGGTCGGGCCGACCCGGAAATTCGAGGCGAGAGGCCTTCGACGTGGCAGCACCGCAGAACTACCTCGCAGTCATCAAGGTCGTCGGAATCGGCGGCGGTGGTGTCAACGCCATCAACCGGATGATCGAGGTCGGTCTCAAGGGCGTCGAGTTCATCGCGATCAACACCGATGCGCAGGCCCTCCTGATGAGCGACGCCGACGTCAAGCTCGATGTGGGCCGTGAACTCACCCGGGGCCTCGGCGCCGGCGCCAACCCCGAGGTCGGCCGCAAGGCCGCCGAGGACCACCGCGAGGAGATCGAGGAGGTCCTCAAGGGGGCCGACATGGTCTTCGTGACCGCCGGTGAGGGCGGTGGCACGGGTACGGGCGGCGCTCCCGTCGTCGCCAACATCGCTCGCTCGCTGGGCGCCCTGACCATCGGCGTGGTCACCCGCCCGTTCACCTTCGAGGGCCGCCGCCGGGCCAACCAGGCCGAGGACGGCATCGCCGCCCTGCGCGAAGAGGTCGACACCCTCATCGTGATCCCCAACGACCGGTTGCTGTCCATTTCGGACCGCCAGGTCAGCGTGCTCGACGCTTTCCGCTCGGCCGACCAGGTCCTGCTCTCCGGTGTCCAGGGCATCACCGACCTGATCACCACCCCGGGTCTGATCAACCTCGACTTCGCCGACGTCAAGTCCGTCATGTCGGACGCCGGTTCGGCGCTCATGGGCATCGGCTCGGCCCGCGGTGAGGACCGCGCCAAGGCTGCCGCCGTGATGGCGATCTCCTCGCCGCTGCTGGAGGCCTCGATCGACGGCGCCCGCGGCGTGCTGCTGTCCATCTCGGGCGGCTCCGACCTCGGTCTGTTCGAGATCAACGAGTCGGCCCAGCTGGTCAGCGAGGCGGCCCACCCCGAGGCGAACATCATCTTCGGTGCGGTCATCGACGACGCGCTCGGCGACGAGGTCCGGGTCACCGTCATCGCGGCCGGCTTCGACGGCGGGCAGCCGCCGGCGATCGTCCGCGACCCGGTGGTCAAGTCCACCGCCCCGGAGCGCCCGGCCACCCCGCCGGCCGCCCCGGAGCGCCCGGCCGGCCGCCCGTACGGGAGCATCGGCTCGGTGACGTCCCGTTCGGAGGGCGAGTCCTCGACCTCCGGGTCGAGCCGGACCGCCGAGACCCAGGCCACCGCGACCGCCGCCGCCCCGGTGCCGCCGCAGGTGCAGCCGGCCCGGCAGCCGTTCGTGGAGAGCCCGGCCGAGGAGCTCGACGTCCCGGACTTCCTTAAGTGATCGATCACGCGATCCGCGCGGGTGCTCACTTCGCCTTCACCTCCCGGTGGGGCGGGGTGAGCACTTCGCCGTACGGGGAGCTCAACCTCGGGGGCGCCGTGGGGGACGACCCGCGGGCCGTGCGGGAGAACCGGGCGCTGGCCGCCCGGCGGCTGGGGCTCGACCCGGCCGACGTGGTGTGGATGAACCAGGTGCACGGCGCCGAGGTCGCCGTGGTGACCGAGCGCCAGCAGCTCGGGCAGGCCCCGACGGTGGACGCGGTGGTCTCCGACCGGCCGCTCGCGCTGGCGGTGCTGACCGCCGACTGCACCCCGGTGCTGCTGGCCGATCCGGTGGCGGGCGTGGTGGGCGCGGCCCACGCGGGCCGGCCCGGGCTTGCGGCCGGGGTGGTGCCCGCGGCCGTCCGGGCGATGGTCGAACTGGGCGCGGAGCCCTCGCGGATCACCGCCGCCACCGGACCCGCGGTCTGCGGCCGCTGCTACGAGGTGCCGGCCGGGCTGCGCGACGAGGTCGCCGCGGTGGTGCCGGAGGCCTTCGCCGAGACCTCCTGGGGGACTCCGGCCCTGGACGTTCCGGAGGGAGTCGCGGCCCAGCTGGCCGCGGCGGGGGTCAACGAGCTGGTGCGGTCACCGGTCTGCACCCTCGAATCCGCCGATCACTACTCCTATCGCCGTGAGCAGCGCACCGGCCGGCTCGCGAGCTACGTCTGGTTGGGCTCTGATCACTGATGACGAACGACATCTACGGACCGTTCCCGGGAAGCACCGAGTTCGTGGCGGCGCTGACGGAGGGCCAGCGGGCCCGGTACGAGGAACTCGGCACCAACCTCGAGGTGGTCGAGCGCCGGATCGCGGACGCGTGCGCGGCCGCCGGGCGCGCCCGGGACGAGGTCACCCTGGTCGTCGTCACCAAGACCTACCCCGCCGAGGACACCGCGCTGCTGGCCGGACTCGGTGTGACGGACGTCGCCGAGAACCGCGACCAGGACGCCGCTCCCAAGGCGGAGCAGTGCAGAAACCTTCCTCTTGACTGGCACTTCGTCGGCCAGCTGCAGACCAACAAGGTCCGCTCGGTCGTCCGGTACGCGAACCACGTGCACTCGGTGGACCGGCTCCGGCTGGTCGAGTCGCTCTCCGCGGCGGTGCTCAAGTCGGAGCGCCCGGAGCTGGGTTGCCTGGTGCAGGTGGCGCTGGACAAGGCGCACGGGGAGGGCGGGCACCGGGCCGGGGTCGCGCCGGAGGACGTCGCGCGACTGGCCGATGCCATCGCCGACACGCCCGGGCTGCGACTGGACGGTGTGATGACCGTCGCTCCGCTGGCCGGCCCGCTGGCCGGAGATCCGGCCCGCGCCTTCGAGCGACTGGCGGAAATCGCAACCGCCGTACGGGCGGACCATCCGGCTGCCACCATGGTCTCCGCAGGGATGAGCGGCGACCTTGAGCAGGCGATCGCGGCCGGGGCGACACATGTGCGCGTCGGAACGGCGGTACTCGGAGTGAGGTCACCCCTCAGGTAACGTCACCGGGTAAGTAGATCAGACAGCAGGACAAAATAGGACAGAATCTAGCAGCTCTTCGGAGTGCTAGCGAACCGTGGATCGCAGCTCCGCGGCCCCCGCTCCACGCATCTGACCGGCCGTCGGGCTGACACGCCGTCGTGGAGGGACCGCGGAATCCGCAGGCGGGGCCGTCACGAGCCCGGGCTGCCGGGACGGAGCACCGGTCCGCACGGAGCGAGCGAAGCGGGCGACCGTCAGAAGGTGCGCGCGTCGCGAAGCTGCCGCCGAGCGTCAGCGAGGCGGCTATGAGCGGAGGAGACAGGAGCATGGCCGGCGCAATGCGCAAGATGGCGGTCTACCTCGGCCTCGTGGAGGACGAGACGTACGACGGCCAGGGGTACGACCCCGACGACGACTACGACGCGGATCCCGAACCGATCCGGACGGGCCAGCGGACCGAGGACATCCCCCGGCCGGCTCCGGCCCCCGCGGCCGCCGCGCCCGCTCCGGTCTCCTCGATCACCCCGCAGCCGGTGCCCGCGGCGGTGCCGATCCGGCAGGAGACCCCGAGGATGGCCCCCGTGTCGTCCATCACACCCGAACGCCGCCACAACCTGGAGAAGAGCGCACCGGTGATCATGCCCAAGGTCGTGAACGAACGAGAGCCCTACCGCATCACCACGCTGCACCCCCGAACCTACAACGAGGCCCGTACCATCGGGGAACAGTTCCGCGGCGGGACCCCCGTGATCATGAATCTGACCGAGATGGACGACACCGACGCGAAGCGACTCGTAGACTTCGCCGCTGGACTCGTCTTCGGTCTGCACGGCAGTATCGAGCGCGTGACACAGAAGGTGTTCCTGCTGTCGCCTGCTAACGTCGATGTCACGGCGGAGGACAAGGCTCGGATCGCCGAGGGTGGGTTCTTCAACCAGAGCTGACCCGGCCACGACTTTACGTGTGGATCTGATCAACAGTGGGTTAGCGACAGGTGACGAGCGGCAGGCCCGAGGGATCGGGACCGGGGAGAGGGAAACGCGATGGACATCGTGTGGGCGGTGCTCTACTACGCCCTGACCGTCTTCCTGGTGTTCCTGCTCGTGCGACTGGTCATGGACTGGGTCTTCCAGTTCGCGCGTTCGTGGCGGCCCGGCAAGGCCATGGTCCTGGTCCTGGAGGCCACGTACACTGTCACGGATCCGCCGCTCAAGCTTCTTCGGCGGCTCATTCCGCCGTTGCGTTTCGGGGGCGTGGCGCTCGACCTGTCCTTCTTCGTACTGATGATCATTGTGTATGTCCTGATCTCGCTTGTGCACCCCTAGTCGTAGGTGAGCGATGCGACAGGATGCCGGTGTGCCGACGATCACGTTGAGGTGAAGAGATGCCATTGACCCCCGAGGACGTTCGGAACAAGCAGTTCACGACCGTCCGCCTGCGTGAAGGCTATGACGAGGACGAGGTCGATGCCTTCCTCGACGAGGTCGAGGCGGAGCTGACCCGCCTCCTCCGGGAGAACGAGGACCTGCGCGCCAAGCTGGCCGCCGCGACTCGTGCCGCCGCGCAGAACCAGGCCAACCTGCGCAAGGAGCCGCAGCAGGACGCCCCCCGACAGGGCGGCGCTCCGGTGCCCGCCGCCATATCCGGCCCGCCGGTCCCCGGCCAGCAGGGTCCGGGCGGCCCCCAGCAGATGGGCCCCGGTGGTCCGCAGCAGATGGGTCCGGGTGGTCCCCAGCAGATGGGCCCCGGCGGCCCCCAGCAGCAGATGGGCAACCAGCCCCTCGGCCTGCCCGCCGGTTCCGCCCCGCAGCTTCCCGCTGCCGGCGGCCCGCAGCAGCAGATGAACCAGACCATGGGCGGCCAGCAGCAGCTGGTCCAGCCGATGGGCGGTCAGATGCTCCAGCCCATGGGCGGCCCCGGTGGCCCGCAGCAGATGGGCAACCCGATGGGCCAGGGCATGGGCCAGCAGCAGATGCAGCCGATGGGTGGCCCCATGGGCGGCCCGCAGCAGATGGGCGGCCCGATGGGCGCCCCGATGCAGCAGCAGGGTCCCGGTGGCGACAGCGCCGCCCGCGTGCTGGCGCTCGCTCAGCAGACCGCCGACCAGGCGATCTCGGAGGCCCGTTCCGAGGCCAACAAGATCGTCGGCGAGGCGCGCAGCCGGGCCGAGGGCCTGGAGCGCGACGCCCGTGCCAAGGCCGACGCGCTGGAGCGGGACGCGCAGGAGAAGCACCGCGTCGCGATGGGTTCGCTGGAGTCGGCGCGGGCCACGCTGGAGCGCAAGGTCGAGGACCTGCGGGCGTTCGAGCGTGAGTACCGCACGCGTCTGAAGTCGTACCTGGAGACCCAGCTGCGCCAGCTGGAGTCGCAGGCCGACGACTCGCTCGCTCCGCCGCGGATCCCCGCCACCGCGTCGCTGCCGCCGGCGGCCTCGTCGATGGCTCCGGCCGGTGCCGGTGCGATGAGCAGTGGCGCGCCGAGCTTCGGTGGCAACCAGCCGTCCTTCGGGGGCAACTCGCCGTCCTTCGGTGGGAACAGCTCCTTCGGTGGCGGCTCCTCCGCGCCGAGCTTCGGCGGTCAGTCGACCGGTGGCAACAGCGGTGCTCCGCAGATGCAGCCGGCCGGGATGACCCAGCCGATGGCGGCCGTCCGCCCGCAGCCGCCGCAGCCGATGCAGCAGGCTCCGGCGCCGATGCGGGGCTTCCTTATCGACGAGGACGGCGACAACTGAGGTTGTAGCAGGGCCTTCTGAGGGCGCCCCCTTTCCGACCCGCGGGTCGGAAAGGGGGCGCCCTTTGGCGTGCGTGGGGGCGTGCGCGAGGAGGTGGGGGCGCGCTCGTTGGTACGGGGCGCGGGCGTGGGGAACTCGGAGGGGGCGTGCGGGAGTTGGGGGGAGCGTGTGGCGTGGGTGGGTACGGCGAAGCCGCCGTCACCCCCGGGGGTGACGGCGGCTCCGTGGTGGGGCGTCAGGCCTTGCGGAGCTGGAAGGCCAGGCCGAGGGACTCGTCGGTGAAGGTCTCGGACTCCCAGTCGGCCGCACCGGCGGCGAAGTCCGTGGCCAGGACCTCCTCGGCGACGAGGGGGCCGTGCTCGGCGACGGCCTCGGCGGTCTCCTCCGAGGTGGCGCGCCAGCGCAGGACGATCCGGTCGGCGACGTCCAGGCCGGAGTTCTTGCGGGCCTCCTGGATCTGGCGGATGGCGTCGCGGGCGATGCCGAGGCGCTTGAGCTCCGGGGTGATGGCCAGGTCGAGCGCGACCGTGGCGCCGGACTCGTTGGCGACGGCCCAGCCCTCGCGCGGGGTCTCGGTGATGATCACCTCGTCCGGGGAGAGGGTGACCGTCTCGCCGTCCAGCTCGACCGAGGTCTCGCCGTTGGCGCGCAGTTCGGCGGCCAGGCGGGCGGCGTCGGTGGCGGCGACCGCCTTGGCGACGTCCTGGACGCCCTTGCCGAAGCGCTTGCCCAGCGCGCGGAAGTTGGCCTTGGCACTGGTGTCGACCAGGGAACCGCCGACCTCGGCCAGCGACTCCAGGGTGGAGACGTTGAGCTCCTCGGCGATCTGCGCGCGCAGGTCGGCGGGCAGCTCCTCCCAGCCCTGGGCGGCGACCAGCGCGCGGGAGAGCGGCTGACGGGTCTTCACGCCGGACTCGGCGCGGGTGGCCCGGCCCAGCTCGACCAGGCGGCGGACCAGCGCCATGTGCCGGGAGAGCTCGGTGTCGATCAGCGACTCGTCGGCGGTCGGCCAGCTCGCCAGGTGCACCGAGGCCGGGGCGTCCGGGGCGACCGGGGCGACCAGGTCCTGCCAGACCCGCTCGGTGATGAACGGGGTGAGCGGGGCCATCAGGCGGGTGACCGTTTCCAGGGCCTCGTGCAGGGTGGCGAGCGCGGCGGCGTCGCCCTGCCAGAAGCGGCGGCGGCCGCGGCGGACGTACCAGTTGGACAGGTCGTCGACGAAGCCGGAGAGCAGCTTGCCGGCACGCTGGGTGTCGTACGCCTCGAAGGCCGCGTCGACCTCGCGGACCAGGGTGTTCAGCTCGGAGAGCACCCAGCGGTCCAGCTGCGGACGGTCGGCCGGGGCCGGGTCGTTCGCCGAGGGCGCCCAGTTCGCGGTGCGGGCGTACAGGGCCTGGAAGGCGACGGTGTTCCAGTAGGTGAGGAGGGTCTTGCGGACCACCTCCTGGATGGTGCCGTGGCCGACCCGGCGGGCCGACCAGGGCGAGCCGCCGGCCGCCATGAACCAGCGGACGGCGTCGGCGCCGTGCTGGTCCATCAGCGGGATCGGCTGGAGGATGTTGCCCAGGTGCTTGGACATCTTGCGGCCGTCCTCGGCCAGGATGTGGCCCAGGCAGACGACGTTCTCGTAGCTGCTCTTGTCGAACACCAGGGTGCCGACGGCCATCAGGGTGTAGAACCAGCCGCGGGTCTGGTCGATCGCCTCGGAGATGAACTGCGCCGGGTAGCGCTTCTCGAACAGATCCTTGTTCTGGTACGGGTAGCCGTACTGGGCGAAGGGCATCGAGCCCGAGTCGTACCAGGCGTCGATGACCTCGGGCACGCGGGTGGCGGTGCCGCCGCAGTCGCGGCAGGCGAAGGTCACCGCGTCGATGTACGGGCGGTGCGGGTCGAGGCCGCTCTGGTCGGTGCCGGTGAGCTCGGACAGCTCGGCCAGCGAGCCGACGCAGGTGAGGTGGCCCTCCTCGCAGCGCCAGATCGGCAGCGGGGTGCCCCAGTAGCGGTTGCGGCTGAGCGCCCAGTCGATGTTGTTGTTCAGCCAGTCGCCGAAGCGGCCGTGCTTGACCGTCTCCGGGAACCAGTTGGTGGCCTCGTTCTCGCGGATCATCGCGTCCTTGACGGCGGTGGTCCGGATGTACCAGGACGGCTGCGCGTAGTAGAGCAGCGCGGTGTGGCAGCGCCAGCAGTGCGGGTAGCTGTGCTCGTACGGCAGGTGGCGGAAGAGCAGGCCGCGCTCCTTGAGGTCCGCGACCAAGGCCTCGTCGGCCTTCTTGAAGAACTGGCCGCCGACCAGCGGGACCTCGGGGGCGAAGGTGCCGTCGCCGAGCACCGGGTTGACCACCGGCAGGCCGTAGCGGCGGCAGGTCGCGAGGTCGTCCGCGCCGAAGGCGGGGGACTGGTGGACGATGCCGGTGCCGTCCTCGGTGGTGACGTAGTCGGCGGTGAGGACGTAGTGGGCGTTCTCGATCTCGACCAGGTCGAAGGGGCGGCTGTAGTTCCAGCGCTCCATCTCCGCGCCGGTGAAGGACTCGCCGGTGGTCTCCCAGCCCTCGCCGAGCGCCTTGGCGACCAGCGGCTCGGCGACGACGAGCTTCTCGGTGCCGTCGGTGGCCACCACGTAGGTGACCTCCGGGTGGACGGCGGCGGCGGTGTTGGAGACCAGGGTCCACGGGGTGGTGGTCCAGACCAGCAGGGCGGCCTGGCCGGCCAGCGGGCCGCTGGTCAGCGGGAAGCGGACGAAGACCGAGGGGTCGACCACGGTCTCGTAGCCCTGGGCCAGCTCGTGGTCCGAGAGGCCGGTGCCGCAGCGCGGGCACCAGGGGGCGACCCGGTGGTCCTGGACCAGCAGGCCCTTCTCGAAGATCTGCTTGAGCGACCACCAAACGGACTGGACGTACGACGGGTCCATCGTCCGGTAGGCCTCGTCGAGGTCGACCCAGTACCCCATGCGGGTGGTCAGCTCGGTGAAGGCGTCGGTGTGGCGGGTCACCGACTCGCGGCACCTGGCGTTGAACTCGGCGATGCCGTACGCCTCGATGTCCTGCTTGCCGGAGAAGCCCAGCTCCTTCTCGACGGCGAGCTCGACCGGCAGGCCGTGGCAGTCCCAGCCGGCCTTGCGGGCGACGTGGTAGCCCTTCATGGTCCGGTAGCGCGGGAAGACGTCCTTGAAGACGCGGGCCTCGATGTGGTGGGCGCCGGGCATGCCGTTGGCGGTGGGCGGGCCCTCGTAGAACACCCACTCGGGGCGGCCCTCGGACTGCTCCAGGCTGCGCTGGAAGATCTTGTTGTCCTGCCAGAAGGACAGGATCTGGTGCTCCAGGGCAGGCAGATCCACCTGCGCGGGAACGGGGTTGTAGGAGCTCATCGCGGGCGTCTACCTCCGGCGGATGCTGGGACTGGATCCTCCGGAGGGACGAGACGGACCTGCCGCCCCGCGGTACCACCCTCCTTGGCCGCGGTACTGCGTTCGCGGCCCTCTTGTTTGGGCTTGCTGCCGGGTCTAGTGGGCCACCGCGGTGATCGCGGCGGCCGTTCTTCCGGCGGCTCCGGGGTGATCTTCCCGCCGTGCACACCCCCGGGCTCACACCGTCCCCGGGTCGCTGGTGGCTGCGTACGTCGGTACTCGTCCCATCTGCGCCTTGCACGGCCAGTGTATCGGCCGGGTGAGTCGGTTTGTCCAAACCGTTTCCGGCGGGCGGGTGGGAGCGCTCCCCGGGGCGCTCGGGGAGCACTTCCGGGGCACTCCCGGAGCACTGCGAGGGCGTGCGGCGACGGAGGTTAGCCGGAGTCGATCTGGGCACAAATCTCTGAGCACACGGGGCGTGACGATTGGGGCGGCTGCCTGGGTGGGAACGTTATGAGGCGCCGGTATGTCATGTTGTGACCGGTTTTGATCGGGATTATCGTTCCGGCACTGGGAGCCGCCGGGAACCGGCGGCTCGATTCGTTCGTAGATGGGGTCGAAAGCCATGGCTGAGAAGGGAACCGGCGCGGGTACCGCCACCAAGCGGGCACGCAAGGCCGTGGCGGTCGACCCAGGGGAGGGGACCGTGACCACTACCGCACCGAAGAGCAGCACCGACACCGTCACCGCGTCGCGCGGCGCCGAGTCGGTGGACCCGGCCACGCTGCCGGTCCGGCCCGGCGAGGACCCGTGGACCACCGAGGAGGTCCACGAGCTGCACGACGAGCTGATCAGCGAGCTGGACCGGCTCCGGAACGAGATCGACGCCGCCGAGACGGCCATCTCCGGCCTGATGCGCGACTCCAACGACGGGGCCGGCGACGACCAGGTGGACGCCGGTACGAAGAACATCTCGCGGGAGAGCGAGCTGGCGCTCGCCAACAACGCGCGGGACAGCCTGGCCCAGACCGAGCGCGCGCTGGAGCGGCTGGAGGGCGTCGGCTTCGGCACCTGCGAGTCCTGCGGCCAGGCCATCGGCAAGGCCCGGATGCAGGCCTTCCCCAGGGCGACGCTCTGCGTGCAGTGCAAGGCCAAGCAGGAACGCCGCTGAACCGGGCGACCGGAGCGACGCGGGGGGTCGGGCTTGCCGTACGCTCGACCCCGTAACGTCGCCTGAATAACGTCGCCTGACGCGTTCGTGAACGCGGGCAGGCCGGCACGGGCCCACCACCCTCCCCCTCCAGCGGACCGGGGGAGCTCCACCGGCAGCGGAGCGGATCATCAGTACGCAAGGTTCCCCCCAGACCCGGGACGACGCCGTCCCGTCCCCCGCCGATGCCGTGGAGGTGCCCGTGACCGAGCCGACCGGGGCGTCCGCGGACGCGGCCACGGCCGAGAAGCCCAAGGGGCCGCGCCGGGTCGGCGTGCTGCTGGTCGTCGCCGTACTCGCCTTCCTGATCGACCTCGGCAGCAAGCTGCTGGTCGTCGCCCGGCTGGAGAACCACGCGGCGATCAAGGTGATCGGGGACGTCGTCACCTTCCAGGTGATCCGCAACTCGGGTGCGGCCTTCGGGATGGGGCAGGCGCTGACCGTCGTCTTCACGATGATCGCCTCCGCCGTCATCGTGGTGATCTGGCGGATCGCCCGCCGGCTGTACAGCCTGCCCTGGGCGATCGCGCTCGGGCTGCTGCTCGGCGGGGCGCTCGGCAACCTCACCGACCGGCTGTTCCGCGCGCCCGGCGTGTTCCGCGGGCACGTGGTGGACTTCATCTCCGTCCAGCACTTCGCGGTCTTCAACCTCGCGGACTCGGCGATCGTCTGCGGCGGGATCCTGGTGGTCCTGCTCTCCTTCCGGGGCAGCAACCCGGACGGGACCGTCCACCAGCCGGCCGAGAAGGCCGAGAAGACGGAGCGGGCCGAGAAGTAGGCCGAGAAGTGGGCCGGGCCACCGGCGGGCGGGGGCGGGTCGCGTTTCCGGCATACTCGTACGGGTGAGTACCGCAGCGCAGAACCGAAGCCTCCCCGTACCCGACGGCCTGGAGGGCGAGCGCCTCGACGCCGCCCTGGCCCGGATGTTCGGCTTCTCCCGGACCAAGGCCGCCGAGCTGGCCGCCGACGGCAAGGTCACGCTCGACGGCGCCGTGGCCGGCAAGTCGGACCGGGTCACCGCCGGTTCCTGGCTGGAGGTCGAGATCCCCGCCCCGGCCGCCCCCGTGCAGGTCGTCGCCGAGCACGTCGAGGGCATGCGGATCGTCCACGACGACGAGGACATCGTGCTGGTGGACAAGCCGGTCGGCGTCGCCGCGCACCCCAGCCCGGGCTGGAGCGGTCCCACCGTGATCGGCGGACTGGCCGCGGCCGGGTACCGGATCTCCACCTCGGGTGCCGCCGAGCGCCAGGGCATCGTGCACCGGCTGGACGTCGGCACCTCGGGGCTGATGGTGGTCGCCAAGTCCGAGCGCGCCTACACCGACCTCAAGCGGCAGTTCCACGACCGGATCACCGAGAAGCGCTACCACACGCTGGTGCAGGGCCACCCGGACCCGATGAGCGGGACGGTGGACGCGCCGATCGGGCGGCACCCCAGCTCGGACTGGAAGTGGGCCGTCACCCGGGACGGCAAGCCGTCCGTCACCCACTACGACCTGATCGAGGCGTACCGGGCCGCGTCGCTGCTGGCGATCAAGCTGGAGACCGGACGCACCCACCAGATCCGCGTCCACATGTCCGCGCTGCGCCACCCCTGCGTGGGCGACCTGACGTACGGCGCCGACCCGACGCTGGCCAAGCGGCTCGGGCTGACCCGGCAGTGGCTGCACGCGGTGTCGCTCGGCTTCGAGCACCCGTCGGACGGGCAGTGGGTCGAGTTCTCCAGCGAGTACCCGGAGGACCTGCGGAAGGCGCTGGACATCATCGCGGCGGAGAGCTGAGGTGACGGCCGCCGCGATCCGGGTCGCCGTGGGGGAAGCGGACCTGGAGCTGGTGCGCGCCGTCCGGCACGAGGTCTTCGTCGTCGAGCAGAACGTGCCGGAGGAGCTGGAGTACGACGAGTACGACGCGACCTCGGTGCACCTGCTGGCCGTCGGGGCCGACGGGGCCGCGCTGGGGACGGCGCGGCTGATCCACGGTGAGCCGGCGCGGAAGCTGACGGGCGGTGTCGACGGGCGGGTGCTGCTGGGGCGTCTCGCGGTCGTCGCGGCGGCCCGGGGGACGGGGCTGGGCGCGGAGCTCGTCCGGGCGGTCGAGGCGGCGGGGGTCGAGCACGGGGGTGCGGAGGTCGAACTGCACGCCCAGGTGCAGGCGCTCGGGTTCTACGAGCGGCTGGGGTACGTGGCGGAGGGGCCGGTGTACGACGACGCGGGGATCGCGCATCGGACGATGACGCGGGTGCTCTGAGGCGACCGAGGCGGGTGGGGCTGGACCTCCGGGGCGGGTTTCCGGTGGTCGCCTTCCGCTTCGCTCAGCTCCCCGCGCCCCTTCAGGGGCGCGGGGAGCTTTGTTTTTTGCGTCAGGTGTCGGTGGTGGTGCGCAGGCGGGGGAGGGCATGGGGGTGTTCGTCGCGCAGGTGGGCGATGAGCTGTTCGCGGATGTCGAAGCGGAGCTGGGCGGCGTCGTCGGGGGTGCGGGCGGTCATGGTGGCGCGGACGACGATGGTGCTGGGCGTGGTGTCGGTGACCTGGAGGGCCCACTCGGCGCCGTCCCAGAGCGGGTGCCGGTCGAGGCGGGCGCGCAGGGTGGTGCGCAGCTCGTCCACCGGGGTGGTGTGGTCGAGGTGGAGCAGGACGGCGGCCAGTAGGCCGGGGTCGCGGCGGGTCCAGTTCTCGAAGGGCTTGTTGACGAAGTACGAGACCGGGACGACCAGCCGGCGGTAGTCCCAGAGCCGGACCACCAGGTAGGTGAGGGTGATCTCCTCGACGGCGCCCTGCTGGCCGTCCACCACCACGGTGTCGCCGATCCGGACGGTGTCGCTGAAGGCGATCTGGAGGCCGGCGAAGAAGTTGCCCAGGGTGCTCTGGGCGGCGATGCCGGCCACGATGCCGATGAGGCCGGCCGAGGCGAGCAGGCTGGCGCCGACGGTGCGCATGGCGGAGAAGGTCAGCAGCATCACGGCCACCGTGACCACGACGATCAGCGCGCTGACCACGCTGCGCAGCATGCTGATCTGGGTGTGCACCCGCTGGATCCGGGCCGGGTCGTCGACGCGGGTCTCGTAGCGGCTGAGCAGGGCCTCCAGGGCGGCGGCCACCACGCGGACGGTGAGCCAGCCCAGCGAGGCGATCAGGAGCAGCAGGAGCAGGTGGTGCGCGCCGTCGTCGCCCGCCGTGCGGAGGATCCGCTGGAGCGGTTTGTTGGCGAGCAACAGGGCTGATGCCACGGTGAGTTGGAGCGGGATCCGGCATCTGCGGAGCAGCGGCCAGACCGGGGCCGAGGGGTGGCTGGCGGCGGTCCGCTGGAGGGCCTGGTCGACGATCCAGCCGACCGCCAGGGTGGCGGCGACGGTGGCGAGGAGCGAGATCAGCAGCCAGGGCATGGGCCGTACGATACTCGGGCACAGTGGGGTGAACCGGACGAAATGGTGTGGCGGCCTTATCGGACGCCTACCCGGATGGCCGATACGATCAGCGCCCATGGAGTTCGGTGGGGCATGGCGTCGTTGGCGCGCCCGGGGAACAGCGGTCGGACGCAGGCTGCTGGCCGGGGCGGTGGCCCTGGTGGCGGTGGCCGCGGCGGGTACCACGACGGTGGCGTCCGGCGGTGAGCAGGCGGTCCATCGGGAGGACCGTTTCCTCGGCATGCCGGAGACCCCCGGCAGCGCCGAGCAGGTCCAGCTGGACACCTCGTTCTTCACCACCGAGGGCGGCGGCCCGCGTCCGGCGGTGCTGCTGGCGCACGGCTTCGGCGGTTCCAAGGAGGGCCAGCGCGAGCGCGCCGAGCAACTGGCCCGGCAGGGGTACGCGGTGCTGACCTGGTCGGCGCGCGGCTTCGGGCACTCGGGCGGCCGGATCGGGCTGAACGCGCCGGACCGCGAGGTCGAGGACGTCAGGCACCTGGTGGACTGGCTGGCCCAGCGGCCCGAGGTGCGGCTGGATGCGCCCGGCGACCCGAAGGTCGGCATCACCGGCGCCTCGTACGGCGGGGCGGTGTCGTTGCTGGCCTCCGCGTACGACCACCGGATCGACGCGGTGGCCACCCAGATCACCTGGTGGAACCTGGCCGACGCGCTGTTCCCGCAGGGTGTGCAGGGCTCGGGCGCGGCGGACGGCGTGTTCAAGAAGCTGTGGGCCGGGATCTTCTTCACCACCGGCGCGGCCGGGGACCTCGGGCCCTCCGGCGAGGCGCCGCGGGAGAGCGGCGGCGCGGAGCCGAAGACGGACGGGCCGGTCGGCTGCGGGCGGTTCCTGGAGTCGCTCTGCCGGATGTACGACCGGGTCGCCACCGCCGGGCACGCCGACCCGGAGGCCGTCGCGCTGCTGGAGCGTTCCAGCCCGTCCTCGGTGGCGGCGCAGCTCAAGGCGCCCACGCTGGTGGTGCAGGGGCAGCAGGACTCGCTGTTCCCGCTGGACCAGGGGGACCGCATCGCCCGGGCGGTGGCCGCCAACGGCGCACCGGTGGCGGTGGACTGGTTCGCCGGCGGCCACGACGGGGGGACGGACACCAGTGCAAGGGTCGACGACCGGGTGACGGCCTGGTTCGACCACCATCTGAAGGGGCGGGGGAACGACACCGGCGCCGCTTTCCGGGTCACCCGCACCGGCGGGCTCGACTCGACCGGTTTCCAGGCCGTGCTGCGCGGGGCCACCGCCGACCGGTACCCGGGGCTCGGTGGCACCGGCTCGCGGACCGTCGAGCTGACGGGCGGCGAGCGGAGCCTCGCCAACCCGCCCGGCGGCGCGCCGCCCGGGATCTCGACACTGCCGGGCGTCGGCGCACTCAGCCAGGCGGCCTCGCTGGGCGCCGGGCTCTCACTGGACTTCCCCGGGCAGAACGCCGCCTTCGACTCGGCGCCGCTGGACTCGCCGCTGCACCTGACCGGGCAGCCGACCGTCCCGGTGCGGGTGACGGCGGACCGGCCGGACGCCGTGTTGTTCGCGAAGCTGTACGACGTCGGGCCGGACGGCAAGGCGGTGCTGCCGCAGCAGCTCGCCGCCCCGCTGCGGGTCACCGGCGCCGACGCCGGACGGACCGTCACGGTGGCGCTGCCGACCGTGGACCACACCTTCCCGGCCGGGCACCGGGTGCGGCTGGTGCTGGCGAGCACCGACCTCGCGTACGCCTCGCCGGTCGAGCCGGCCACCTACCGGGTGGCGCCGGCCGGGGCGCTCACCGTGCCGACCGTCGAGGAGCTCGTCACCGAGGCGGCGCCGCTGCCCTCGCGCACCTGGGTGCTGCCGGTGATCGCCGTGCTGGTGGCCGCGGCCCTGGTGCTGGCGCCGCGGCTGCGGCGCCGGCGGACCGCCACCGGCCCCGCCCTCGACCCGGAGCTGGCCGCGGTGCCACTGTGGATCGACGGGCTGAGCAAGCGCTACAAGGGCGCCCAGGACCGTTACGCCGTACGGGAGTTGAGCTTCCGGGTGGGGCAGGGGCAGGTGCTCGGGCTGCTCGGGCCGAACGGCGCGGGCAAGACCACCACGCTGCGGATGCTGATGGGGCTGATCCGGCCGGACGCCGGGGAGATCCGGATCTTCGGGCACCTGGTGCGGCCCGGCGCGCCGGTGCTGTCGCGGGTCGGGGCGTTCGTGGAGGGCGCGGGCTTCCTGCCGCACCTCACCGGGCGGGCCAACCTGCGGCTCTACTGGCAGGCGACCGGACGGCCGGAGGCCGACGCGCGCTTCGACGAGGCGCTGGCCATCGCCGGGCTCGGCGAGGCGCTGGACCGCGCGGTGCGCACGTACTCGCAGGGCATGCGGCAGCGGCTGGCGATCGCCCAGGCGATGCTCGGGATGCCGGACCTGCTGATCCTGGACGAGCCGACCAACGGGCTGGACCCGCCGCAGATCCGCGAGATGCGCGAGGTGATGATCCGGTACGCGGCCGGCGGGCGGACCGTGATCGTCTCCAGCCACCTGCTGTCCGAGGTCGAGCAGAGCTGTACGGACCTGGTGGTGATGGACCGCGGGCAGCTGGTCACGGCCGGCCCGGTCGCGGACATCGTGGGCGCCGGCGAGCTGCTGATGATCGGCATCGCCGGGCCGTACGACCCGGTGCCGGTGGTCGAGAAGGTGGGCGCGCTGGCCGGGGTCGGCTCGGTGGAGGCCGTCGAGGGTGGGCTGCTGGTGCGCCTGGACGGACTGGCGGCCAGCGCGCTGCTGGCCGAACTGGTGCGGCTGGAGGTGCCGGTGGAGAGCGCCGGGCCGCAGCGGCGGCTGGAGGACGCGTTCCTGTCGTTGATCGGAGGTGGAGCGTGAGCGTCGTTCCTGAGGACCGCGCCGAGTCGAAGGACCGTGCCGGATCGAAGGACCGTGCCGGGTCGGCGGACCACGCCGAGGGGTACCGGGCGAGCCGGACGCTGCCGCTGCGGGTGGAGGCGATGCGGCAACTGCGCCGGCGCCGCACCATGGTGATCGGCGGGGTGCTGGCCGCCATGCCGTTCGTCATCCTGGCCGCGTTCCAGATCGGCGGTACCCCCGGCCGTCCGGGCCGCACCACCTTCATCGAGCTGGCCACCGCCTCGGGGGCCAACTTCGCGGTCACCATGCTGTTCGTCGGCACCGGCTTCATGCTGGTGATCCCGGTCGCGCTGTTCTGCGGGGACACCGTCGCCTCCGAGGCCAGCTGGTCCTCGCTGCGCTACCTGCTGGCCGCGCCGGTGCCCCGGGCCCGGCTGCTGGCCCGCAAGTTCGCGGTCGGGCTGGGGTTCTCGGCGGTGGCGGTGGCGATGCTGCCCGCGATCGGACTGGTCGTCGGCACGGCGGCGTACGGCTGGGGAGACCTCAAGCTGCCCGCCGGGGTCAGCCTGCCGGCCGGACAGGTGCTGCCCCGGATCGCCATCGCGGTGGCCTTCGTGTTCCTCGGCGAGATCGTGATCGCCGCGCTCGCGTTCTGGCTCTCCACCGCGACGGACGCGCCGCTGGGCGCGGTCGGCGGCGCCGTGTTCGCCTCGATCATCACCGGGGTGCTGGACGCCGTCACCGCGCTGGGCGACCTGCGGGAGTGGCTGCCGGCGCACTGGCAGTACTCGTGGGCGGACGCCCTGCAGCCGCAGCTGGAGTGGGGTGGCATGGTGCAGGGCGTCTCGCTGTCGCTCTCGTACGCGGTGGTGCTGCTGGCGCTGGCGTTCCGCGGCTTCGGGCGCAAGGACGTGGTGTCCTGAACGACCGCCGGGCCCCGGCCGGACGTGCGTTCGCGGGCGGCCGGACGTGCGTTCGCGGGGCCCGGCGGGGGATGCGCGATCATGGGTGGGTAGCTGACCTCCCTGGTGAAGGACCCCGACCGTGGCCCAGATCATCCTCTTCCACTCCGCCTACGGACTGCGCCCGGCCGTGCACGCCGCCGCCGAGCGGCTGCGCGCCGCCGGGCACACCGTGCACACGCCGGACCTGTTCGACGGGCGGACCTTCGATTCCGTCGAGGAGGCGCAGGAGTTCCAGGAGGAGCTCGGCGGCCGCGACGAGCTGTTGCGGCGGGCGGTGACGGCGGCCGCGCCGGTGTCCGAGGGCGGGCTGGTGTACGCCGGCTTCTCGCTCGGCGGCGCGGTGGCGCAGAACCTGGCGCTGGCCGACGAGAAGGCGCGCGGACTGCTGCTCCTGCACGGCACCTCGGACCTGCGGGAGGACGCGGCCACCGAGATCCCGGTGCAGCTGCACATCGCGGAGCCGGACCCGTTCGAGCCGGAGGACTGGCTGAACGCCTGGTACCTGCGGATGCGGCGGGCCGGGGCCGAGGTGGAGGTGCACCGCTACCGGGGCGCCGGACACCTGTTCACCGACCCGGAGCTGCCGGACTGGGACGAGGAAGCGGCCGAGCGCGCCTGGGCGGCGTCGCTCGACTTCCTGGCGGAGCTGGACGACTGACGCCTCGGCCGGGAGCCGGCGCCGTGACCGAGAACCGGCGCCGGGCCGGAACCCGGCGCCGTGACCGGGAGCCGACGTCGAGACGGAACCCGGCGCCGTGACCGGGGCCCGGCGCCGGGCCGGAAGGACTGGCGTGCGGAACACCTACGTGTTGCCCCCGATGGGTGACGGCGGGCTGCCGCTGCAGGCCGCCGTGGTGGTGGCCCACCGGGAGACCGGAGAGCGCCAGCGGGTGCCCTCGATGGCGCTCGGGCCGGACGCGGCGATCTCCGAGGGCCGGCTGGAGGAGATCCTGCACGACTACCCCGAGCTGCGCTACCGGCGGATCGGCGAGGACATGCGCGAGGTGCTGCTCGCCGCGCTGGAGGCGGACCAGGTCATCGGCACCTACCGCGGCCGGACGGAGTTCGGCCCGCGTGCGCTCGGGCGTCGCAGCGTCATCTACGGCACCGCCGACGTGACGATGAACGACTGGCTCAACAAGCGCCTGAACCGTACCGAGTTCGTGCCCTTCGCGCCGATCACCGCCGAGGACCTGGCGGCCGCCTGCTACGTGGGCTGGGACCCCGAGCAGCCCTCGGCGCTGTTCATGACGATCACCTACGACTGCCACGAGACCTTCGCCAAGGCCTGCCCGGCGGTGGTGCACGTCGACAACACCGCCCGGCCGCAGACCGTCCGGGCCCAGGACGACCCGTTCCTGCACGGTCTGCTGATGGCCTGGTACGAGCGCAGCGGGCAGGCCGCGCTGGTGAACACCTCGTTCAACAAGCACGAGGAGCCGATCGTCGGCTCGCACCGCGACGCGCTCGACCCGGTGCTCGACGAGGTGGTCGACCTGCTGCTGGTGGACGACGTGTACCTGGTCTGGAAGGACTCCGCCGAGGGCTTCATGGCGCGGCAGTCGGTCTGACCGGGCCCGACCCGGGGGGTGGGCCGGGCGGGCGAGGGGCCAGGGCTGCGAAGCGAGGTCTAGTCCAATTGACCGTCCGGCCCGTCGGCCGGGAGAGTGTGAACCATCGTCAGACCGTATGGCGCGAGCACCGAGTGAGGAGACCGATGCAGCCGCAAGCCGGGACGCGGTACGAGGTCGAGGCCGTCGTCTTCGACATGGACGGGGTCCTGATCGACTCCAGGCCGGTGATCGAGGAGGCGTGGCGGTCGGTGGCTCGGCGCCACGGCCGGGTGCTGACGGACCCGGAGCTGGAGGAGTACGTCCACGGGCGGACCGGCGACCAGACGGTCCGGCTGATCTTCCCCGACCACTCGGACGCCGCCCGGAAGGCGATCTGGGCCGAGGTGGACACCGTCGAGGAGGAGGCCCCGTACCCGGTGATCCCCGGGGCCGACGGGCTGGCCGCCCGGCTCCGGCGGGCGGGCGTGCCGGTGGGCCTGGCCACCAGCAGCTGGCCGCGGAAGATCGAGAACGCGCTCGGCGGGCTCGGCCTGCTCGACGTCTTCCGGGTGCGCGTCACCCGGGACGACGTCGAGCGGGGCAAGCCGCACCCGGACCCGTACCTGGCGGCCTGCCGGGGGCTCGGGATCCGGCCGCAGCGCACGCTGGTCTTCGAGGACTCGGTCAGCGGGGTCCGCTCGGCGGTCGACGCGGGGGCGGTGTGCGTCGGCATCGGCGGGCCGGCCCTGGTGGCGGCGGGCGCGGTGGTCGCGGTGCCGGACTTCACCGCGCTGGTGGTGGACCACGCCGGTGACGCGGGGCCGCTCGTGCTGACCGACCCGGACGGGCTGGTGGCGGTGGTGCTGACGGCCGGGCCGCACGGTGGCTGAGCCGGGGCGGGCGGGCGGGTCAGAGCCGGCGGTGCAGGCGGCCGTGGACGAAGAGGGCGAGGAGGATGACGGCGCCCAGTGCGCAGGCCGCGATGCCGAGGGCGAGCAGCATGATCGTGCCGTCGTCGACGGCGTGGACGTACTCGTGGTCGACCATGCCGGAGGCCTCCACCGTGACCTTCTCGTAGTCCGGGTGGGCGGATATGTAGCCGACCATGGCGATGACGCCACCGACGCAGAGCGCCGCGCCCAGCAGCAGCAGGCCGCCGAACCGGCGGGTCCAGCCGTCCGGGTCGACCATACGGGCGTGCGGGCAGCGGTCGATCACCGCGTTGCCAAGGGTGGAGGCGCCGGCCGCCAGGCCGTCCACCCGGAGCCGTCCGCCGTCGGCCAGGCCGAGGACGCAGCGGTAGTCGTTGCCGAACCGGTGGGCGAGGGCGCCGGCCGTGCCGCCGCCCGGGCGGGTGGTGATCGTGGTGATCTGCTCCCAGGTCCAACTCCCCGTTGCTCCATGGGCGTTGCCGTGGGTCAGGCCGTTCTCGCGGAGCTCGAAGTACTCGCCCCTGCCACCCCGCAGCGCCCGTACAGCCTGGGCCGCGCCGAGCCAGAGCCCGCTGACGCCGAGACCGATGAGCACGCCCAGCGCCCGGCCGCCGGAGTCGCCGCTCCGGAGCAGGAGCCACAGGCCGAGCCAGGAGAGCGGAACCCCGACGGCCAGGGCCCAGGCGGCATTGGTCCACCGGGTGCGGTTGGCGACCGGGTGGCGGCTGAGGAGGCTGCCGAGGGCGTCGGGGGCGTCGGGTGTGGGGGTGGTGTCGGTCACGGCGGCCAGTCAAGCAGGAGTGGCGGGTCCACATCAAGGGTGTTGGTGCGTAGGAGAATTGACGGATGATCCGAAGGCGGGCCGCCCGTCCGGACCGCCGTCCGACCGCCCGCCCCGCCGCCCGCGCCCCGGGGGCTGCGGCACGATGGACCCCATGCACACCGACCACTACGCGCCGACGACCACCCTGCCCGGGCTCCTGCAGCGCGGCCGCGGCCAGGGCGCGCTGATCGCCGCCGAGGACGGCCCGTCGGTCGCCGAGCTGGTGTACGGCTGCATCCGCTGGGACTGGCGATGGGACCCGACGGCCGACGACCGGGACCGCTACCTCGCCCGCCTGATCCGGGACCTGGGGCTGCCGCTCGCACCGGTGGTGGAGCTCCTGTCCGGCGACGAGGGCACCCGGCACCGGGCCACCCGGGTCCTGGAACTGCTCGCGCTCGGCGGCTCGGCGCAGGCCCGGGCGGCACTGCCGGACCCCGCCCCGGCGCCGGACGGCCCGACCCCGCACCACCCCCCGAAGGACGCCTGCCCGGACCGCGGCGACGCGTACCCGCCGGCGGGCCCCGGCGACGAGCGCGACATACCGGCCCTGGTCGCCGAGCTGGAGCGGTGCTGGGTGGCGCGGACCTGGTGCGGCCCCGCCGCCCTCGCCCGCGACCTCGCCCGCTTCGGCCCGCGGGCCGCCGACGCCGTCTCCCTGCTGCGCCGCTTCTGGCTCTCGACCCCGCACTCGTCCGAGCGCCCCGCCTACCTGGAGGCGCTGGCGGCGATGGGGGCCGCGGGCATGCCCGAGGTGTACGTCGAGTCGCTGGACGACTGCGAAACGCGGGCCCGGCTCCTCGGCGTCCGCCACGCCCCCGACCGGCCCGCCGTGCGGGCCCGCCTCGGCGGCCTGCGGGACGATCCGCTGGAGGCGCCGGAGGTCCGCGAGGCCGCCGCGGCGCGACTCTCGGGGCTGGGTCGTCAGCTGTTCGAGGGGGCTAAAGTAGACGCGTGAACGCGTGAGTGGTGGTCCGGGCCCCGAGAGGCGCTCCGGGCCACATCCATTTCCAGGGCATCCCCTGTGACCTGCACGTTCGCCGGCCCACCAGACCAGCACCAGAGCCTCCGGAGGCCCCGCCTTGAGCGACCAGCCGTTCGCGCATCTGCACGTCCACACCGAGTACTCGATGCTGGACGGTGCCGCCCGGCTGAAGCAGATGTTCAAGGAGGTCGAGCGCCTCGGCCAGACCCACGTGGCCATGACCGACCACGGCAACATGTACGGCGCCGCCGAGTTCCACAAGCAGGCCACCGCCGCCGGCATCACGCCCGTCATCGGCATCGAGGCGTACGTCGCCCCGGAGTCCCGCTCCAACACCAAGCGCATCCTGTGGGGCCAGCCGCACCAGAAGCGGGACGACGTCTCCGCGTCCGGCGCGTACACCCACAAGACCATCTGGGCCCGCAACAAGGAGGGCCTGCACAACCTCTTCAAGCTGACCTCGCGCTCCTACGCCGAGGGCTGGCTGGTGAAGTGGCCCCGGATGGACAAGGAGCTGATCTCCGAGCTCTCCGGCGGCCTGATGGCCACCACCGGCTGCCCCTCCGGCGAGGTGCAGACCCGGCTGCGCCTCGGCCAGTTCGACGAGGCCCTCAAGTCGGCCGCCGACTACCAGGACATCTTCGGCAAGGAGAACTACTTCCTGGAGCTGATGGACCACGGTCTCGACATCGAGAGGCGGGTCCGCGACGGGCTGCTGGAGATCAGCAGGAAGCTGGGCATTCCCCCGGTCGTCACCAACGACTCGCACTACACCACCGAGGCCGACGCCGGCGCGCACGACCTGCTGCTCTGCGTCCAGACCGGCAAGAACCTCTCGGACCCGGACCGCTTCCGCTTCGACGGCACCGGCTACTACATCAAGTCAGCGGCCGAGATGTACGCCCTGGACTCCTCCGACGCCTGGCAGGAGGGCTGCCGCAACAGCCAGCTCCTCGTCGCCTCCCGGGTCGACACCGAGGGCATGTTCAAGTTCAAGAACCTGATGCCCCGCTTCCCCATCCCGGAGGGCTTCGAGTCCGAGGCGGACTTCTTCAAGTCCAAGGTCTGGGAGGGCATGGACTGGCGCTTCCCGAACGGGTACGACGAGGAGCACAAGAAGCTCGCCGAGTACGAGATGGACACCATCATCCAGATGGGGTTCCCGGCGTACTTCCTCGTGGTCGCCGACTTCATCATGTGGGCCAAGAGCCAGGGCATCGCGGTGGGCCCCGGCCGCGGTTCGGCGGCCGGCTCGCTGGTCGCGTACGCGATGGGCATCACCGACCTCGACCCGATCCCGCACGGCCTGATCTTCGAGCGCTTCCTCAACCCCGAGCGCATCTCCATGCCCGACGTCGACATCGACTTCGACGAGCGCCGGCGCGGTGACGTGATCCGCTACGTGACCGAGAAGTGGGGATCCGACAAGGTCGCCATGATCGTCACGTACGGCACCATCAAGGCGAAGGCCGCCATCAAGGACTCCTCGCGCGTCCTCGGCTACCCGTACGCGATGGGCGACCGGATCACCAAGGCGATGCCGCCGGACGTCATGGGCAAGGGCATCCCGCTCTCCGGCATCACCGACCCCTCGCACCCGCGCTACAGCGAGGCCGGGGAGATCCGCGGGCTGTACGAGACCGACCCGGACGTCCGGAAGGTCATCGACACCGCGCGCGGCATCGAGGGCCTGATCCGCCAGCCCGGCGTTCACGCCGCGGGCGTCATCATGTCCGCCGAGCCGCTGACCGACCACATCCCGGTCTGGACCCGGCACACCGACGGCGTCACCATCACGCAGTTCGACTACCCCACTTGTGAGAGCCTCGGCCTCCTCAAGATGGACTTCCTCGGCCTGCGCAACCTGACGATCATGGACGACGCCGTCAAGGCGATCGAGAAGAACAAGGGCATCAAGATCAACCTGCTTGATCTGCCCCTGGACGACAAGCCGACCTACGAACTCCTCGCCCGCGGCGACACGCTCGGCGTCTTCCAGCTCGACGGCGGGCCGATGCGCTCGCTGCTGCGCCTGATGAAGCCCGACAACTTCGAGGACATCTCCGCCGTCCTGGCGCTGTACCGCCCGGGCCCGATGGGCGTCAACTCCCATACGAACTACGCGCTGCGCAAGAACGGGCAGCAGGAGATCACTCCGATCCACCCGGAGCTGGAGAAGCCCCTGGAAGAGGTGCTCCGGCCGACGTACGGCCTGATCGTCTACCAGGAGCAGGTGCAGAAGGCCGCGCAGATCCTGGCCGGTTACTCCCTCGGCCAGGCCGACCTGCTGCGCCGGGCGATGGGCAAGAAGAAGAAGGAGATCCTGGAGGCGGAGTTCGTCCCCTTCCAGAAGGGCTGCCGCGAGCGCGGCTACTCCGACGAGGCCATCCAGGCCGTGTGGGACGTCCTCGTCCCCTTCTCCGGCTACGCGTTCAACAAAGCGCACACCGCCGGCTACGGGCTGGTCTCCTACTGGACCGCCTACCTCAAGGCCAACTACCCGGCCGAGTACATGTCCGGCCTGCTCACCTCCGTCAAGGACGACAAGGACAAGTCCGCGGTCTACCTCAACGAGTGCCGCAAGATGGGCATCCAGGTGCTGCCGCCGGACGTCAACGAGTCGGACTCGGACTTCACCCCGCACGGTGACACCCTGGTCCGCTTCGGCCTGACCGCCATCCGCAACGTCGGTGGGCCGGTGGTCGACTCGATGATCCGGACCCGGAAGGCGAAGGGGAAGTTCGCGTCCTTCCCCGACTTCCTGGACAAGGTGGAGTCGGTGGTCTGCAACAAGCGGACCGTCGAATCGCTGATCAAGGCCGGTGCGTTCGACTCGCTCGGGCACACCCGCAAGGGCCTGAGCGCGCAGTTCGAGCCGATGATCGACAACGTCGTCGGCGTGAAGCGCAAGGAGGCCGAGGGGCAGTTCGACCTCTTCGGCGGCGACGCCACCACGGACGAGCCGAGCTTCGGGCTGGACGTCGTCTTCTCCGAGGAGGAGTGGGAGAAGTCCTTCCTGCTCACCCAGGAGCGGGAGATGCTCGGCCTGTACGTCTCCTCGCACCCGCTGCACGGCATCGAGCACGTGCTCGCCGACAAGGCGGACTGCGCGGTGGCCGACCTCGCGGAGCGGCCGGACGGGACGATCGTCACCATCGGCGGCATCATCTCGGGCCTCCAGCGGAAGATGACCAAGCAGGGCAACGCGTGGGCGATCGCCACGGTGGAGGACCTCGCGGGGTCCATCGACTGCATGTTCTTCCCGGCGAGCTACCAGCTGGTGTCCTCGCAACTGGTCGAGGACGCCGTGGTGTTCGTGCGCGGCAAGCTGGACAAGCGGGAGGACGTGCCGAGGCTGATGGGGATGGAGCTGTCCGTCCCCGACCTGTCGAACGCCCACGCCGAGGCGCCGATCACCATCAACATCCCGAACGGGAAGATCACCCCGCCGCTGGTGGCCCGGCTCGGCGAGGTGCTCGGGAGCCACCGCGGCACCACCGAGGTGCGGGTGCGGCTGGAGGGCCGCAACAAGACCACGGTGCTGCGGTTGGACCGGCACCGGGTGAAGTCGGACCCGGCGCTGTTCGGGGATCTGAAGCAGCTGCTCGGGCCGAGCTGTCTGGCGGGGTGAGACCGGGCGGCGGCCGGGAGCGGCTGCCGGTGCTCGAGTGCGGGTAGCGGCCTTCCGCTTCGCGCAGTTCCCCGCGCCCCTTCGGGCGCGGGGGACTCCTGTTGTGGGGAGGGGGAAGGGGAGGGTGCGGGGGCGAGGGGCGCGGGGAGCTGCTGTCGGGGGAGCGGCGGTGGGCGGCGTCGGGAGGGTGTGGGGGTGTCAGGTGCCGCTGCCGAGGCCGGGTGGGACGGCCGTGTGCAGGGCCGAGACGAAGGCGGAGATGGCCGGGTGGGAGCCGGCGCCGGCGCGGAAGGCGGCGCGGGTGCGGCGGTACATCGGCAGGCGGGTGAGGACGACGCCGGGCGGGAGTCCGGCCGTGCCCAGGTGGGGCACCAGGGCGACGCCCTGGCCGGCCGCCACCAGGGCCAGCACGGTGGTGAAGTCGTCGATCTGGTGCCGGATCCGGGGTGCGAAGCCCGCCGCCTCGCAGGCGCGGACGGCCATGGTGTGGCAGAGCGTGTCGGGCGGGGACATGATCCACGGCGCGGCGCGCTGTTCGGCGACGGTGCCCGGGACGCGGGCGGCCAGGTACATGGGTTCGGTGAAGACCGGGCGGGTCACCGCGAGGCCCGGCTCCGGGTCGGTCGGGACGAGGTCGTACTCGTGCACCAGCGCCACGTCCAGCTCGCCCGCCCGCAGCGCCGCGCCGACGGCCGCCGGGTCCACCTCGGTGACCATCGGCTCCAGCCCCGGGTGCCAGCTCGCCAGTTCGGCGAGCACCCCCGGGATGATCGCCCGGGCCGCCGAGGGGTAGGTGCCGATCCGCAGTGGGCCGGCCAGCCCCCGCTTGGCGTGGGCGAGTTCGGCGCCGGCCTGCTCCAGCAGGGCGAGCACGGCCTCGGCGTGCCGGACCAGGTTGCGCCCGGCCGGGGTGAGGGTGACCCGCCGCCCGGTGCGCTCCAGCAGCGGGACGCCCGCCTCCTTCTCCAGGACGGACAGCTGCTGGGACACGGCCGAGGGGCTGAAGGAGAGCGCCTCGGCGACGGCCGCGATGGTGCCGAGGTGGGCGAGTTCGCGCAGCAGGCGCAGGCGTCGGACGTCCAGCATCGGTCCAGCCTAGTCGGGCACCGGCCCGAGTACAGGCCCGAGCATCGGCTCAGCTTACGAGTAGCGTCGGAAATGTGAACTGGACCTGGGCGATCGGCGAGCCGCAGGATCGTGGGCATGGAACTCAAGGGCATCCACGTCCCCCTGATCACCCCCTTCGCCGCCGACGGCTCCGTCGCCCTCGACGCGCTGGAGAAGCTCTCGTACGAGCTCCTGGACGCCGGCGCGGCCGGGCTGGTCGCCCTCGGCACCACCGGTGAGCCGGCCGCGCTGACCGCCGGGGAGCGGGACGCGGTGGTGGACGTCGCCGCGGCCGCCTGCGCCGCACGCGGGGCGCAGCTGACCGTCGGCGCCTCCGGCGGCGACACCCGGGCCGTCGGCGAGGCGCTGGCCGCGCTCGGCGCGCGGGTGCCGCAGGCCGCGGCGCTGGTCACCACGCCGTCCTTCGTCCGGGCCGGCGAGGCCGGGACGGTCGCGCACTTCCGGGCGCTGGCCGCGAGCAGCCCGCTGCCGCTGGTCGTCTACCACATCCCGTACCGCACCGGGCAGCAGCTCTCCACCGCCGCGCTGCGCGAACTCGCCGCGATCGAGGGCGTGGTGGGCGTCAAGTACGCGACCGGCGGGCTGGACCAGACGGCCGCCGAGCTGCTCGCCGACGCCCCCGCGGGATTCGCGTTCCTCACCGGCGAGGACGCGTACCTCTCGCCGATGCTGGCGCTCGGCGCGGCCGGCGGCATCCTCGCCTCCGCCCACCTGGCGACCGGCCGGTTCGTCGAGCTGGTCGAGGCCTGGCAGGCCGGGGACGTGGCGCGGGCTCGGGCGCTCGGGCACCGGCTGACCGGCCTGGCGCTGTCGGCGTTCACCGCGCCGAACCCGACGGTGACCAAGGGTGTGCTGCACGCCCAGGGCCGCATCCCCACCCCCGACGTGCGGCTGCCGCTGCTGCCGGCCGGGGAGGCGGAGGTCCGCGCCGCGCTGGCCCTCGCCAGTGGTCTGGACCACTAGGGCCCGTCCGGGCGGCCTCTCACACCGTGGAACGCCAGGCCGCCGCACCCGCGTGACAAGGCATGATGGACGGAGTGCGGCCGTGAACAGCACCATTCAGAGGAGTAGTCGGAGATGAAGATCGGCATTGTCGGTGCCACCGGCCAGGTCGGCGGCGTGGTCCGCGAGATCCTGGCGGAGCGCAACTTTCCGGTGGAGCAGCTGCGGCTGTTCGCCTCGGCCCGATCGGCCGGGCGCACGCTGCCCTGGCAGGGCACCGAGGTCACCGTCGAGGACGCGGCCACGGCCGACTACACCGGCCTCGACATCGTGATCTTCTCGGCCGGCGGCTCGACCTCCAAGGCCCTGGCCCCCAAGGTCGCCGCGGCCGGTGCCGTCGTGATCGACAACTCCTCCGCCTGGCGCCGCGACCCCGAGGTCCCGCTGGTCGTCTCCGAGGTCAACCCGGAGGCCGTCGCGGACCGCCCCAAGGGCATCATCGCCAACCCGAACTGCACCACCATGGCCGCCATGCCCGTGCTGCGCCCGCTGCACGAGGAAGCCGGCCTGGCCGCGCTCGTCGTCTCCACCTACCAGGCCGTCTCCGGCAGCGGTGTGGCCGGCGTCGCCGAGCTGCAGGACCAGGCCGCCAAGGTCGTGGAGGGAGCCGCCGGGCTCGCCCACGACGGCGGTGCCGTCGAGTTCCCCGAGCCCAGGGTCTACGCGCGGCCGATCGCCTTCAACGTGGTGCCGCTGGCCGGCTCCCTCGTGGACGACGGCTCCAACGAGACCGACGAGGAGCAGAAGCTCCGCCACGAGAGCCGCAAGATCCTCGGCATCCCCGAGCTGAAGGTCTCCGGCACCTGCGTGCGCGTCCCGGTCTTCTCCGGCCACTCGCTGCAGATCAACGCCCGTTTCGAGCGCCCGATCAGCCCCGAGCGCGCCGTCGAGCTGCTCGACGGCGCCCCTGGCGTCGAGCTGTCCGACATCCCCACCCCGCTCCAGGCCGCCGGCCGGGACCCGAGCTACGTCGGCCGCGTCCGGGCGGACGAGACGGTGGACCACGGTCTGTCGCTGTTCGTCTCGAACGACAACCTGCGCAAGGGCGCCGCGCTGAACGCCGTCCAGCTGGCCGAGCTGGTCGCCGCCGAGCTCAGGGGCTGAGCGTCCCCGGCCGAGCCGCACCGGCCGGACCACCGGTGTCCGCCGTCCGGAACACCGCCGCGTGACCCAGGGCGGGCCCCGTCGTTGTACGGGGCCCGCCCTCGCTTCTGTTCGCTCCAGGCCGGGGCGGCTGTTGCGGTACCGGGACAAGCGGCGAGGTTCGGCGGGCGAACCGCGGGTAAAAGGGGACCCAACGATCGGGCGGCGACGGGGGCCCCTCACCTCGGCACGTCCGGACGACGGGCCGACCGGCCCGTTCCCGAATCGATCCACCCGACTGATTCCGAGGGCGAGCGAAAAGAGGTGCGCGATGGACCGTTGTGTCGTCCTGGTGGACGCCGGATACCTGCTGGGCGCCGCCGCCAGCCTGCTCGCCGGGGATCCGTCCCGTTCCAGGGTCACCGTGAACCACACGGCCCTGATCACCGCACTGCGCGAGCGGGCCGAGGCCGAGACCGGGCTGCCGCTGCTGCGGATCTACTGGTTCGACGCCGCGCCCGACCGGCGCCCGATGCCCGAGCACCGGCGGCTGCGGGTGCTGCCCCGGGTCACCGTGCGGCTGGGCGCGCTCACCCGGGCCGAGGGGCGTTGGGTGCAGAAGGGCGTGGACGCCGCGATGCACGCCGAACTCTCCGAGCTCGCCCGCAACCGGGCCTGCGCCGATGTCGTGCTGATCACCGGCGACGGGGACCTGCTGCCCGGCATGATGACCGCCAAGGAACACGGAGTGGCCGTCCACCTGTGGGCCCTGCAGGCCGCCGACGGCGACTTCAACCAGTCCGAGGACCTGGTCGGCGAGGCGGACGAGCGGCGGGTGCTGGACCGCGAGTGGATCGAGGGGTCCTTCTCGCTGCGCGAGCACTCCAGCCCGTTCCCGGCCCCGGGTGCCCGGCAGGAGATCGCCAAGATCCTCGCCGCCCCGCCGGCCGCCCCGCCCGCCACGCTGCCCACCGTGGTGCCGCCGGTGGTCCGCCCGGCCGCCGCCGAGGCAGCCGCCGCGGCCCCGGAGAGCGCCACCCCCGCCGCCGACGGACGGCCGCAGCCGGCCGCGGCCGCGCTCAAGGTCGTGCCGACACCGAAGGACCTGGCCGGGCGCGCCCCCTCCGTCACCCCGGTCACCCCGGTGGCGAGCGGCACCAACGGCCACGCCGCCAACGGCCACGCTGCCAACGGGCACGCCGCCGCCGCGCAGGGCGGGCCGGTGCTGCGCTGGTCCTCCGACCGGGGCTGGGTGGACCGGCCCGCCCCGGAGCCCGCCGTCACCGCCGGCGACAGCCTGCCCACCCTCGCCCAGCTCACCACCGCCGAACAGCGCTGGGCCGACCGCGAGGAGGACATCACCTCCATCGGCGGCGACGCCCACGAGGTCGGCCAGGTCTTCGCCCGCCGCTGGAGCGAACGCCTCGGCGACAACGAGAGACTCACCGTGCTCTGGCCCGACTACCCGCGCATCCCGCACCGGGTGGACGGCGAGCTGCTGCGCTACGCCGCCCGCTTCGGACTGCTGGCGCACAAGGACGACCAGATCGACGAACACGACCGCTACGCCATCCGGGCCGGGTTCTGGAAGGAACTGGCGGCGCGGGTGCCGGGCGGGTCGATGGTCGTCGAGGACTGAGCCGACCCGACCGGCCCGAGGGCCCCCTTGTCCGGTTCGCCCGTATGAGCGCGTAGAGTCTTCGGTCGTGAACGAGACGGCCGGGCGAGCACCCGAGGAACCCCAGCCGTGCGTGGCCGTACGCGACCTGGTCAGGACCTACCGCAGCGGACGCGGCGCGGCCGCCACCGAGATCCGGGCCAACGACGGCATCAGCCTCACCGTCCGCCAGGGCGAGATCTTCGGGCTGCTCGGGCCGAACGGAGCCGGGAAGTCGACGCTGGTGCGCCAGCTCACCGGGCTGCTGCGCCCCGACTCGGGATCCGTCGAACTCCTCGGCCACGACATCGTGCGGCACCCCGACCGGGCTGCCCGGCTGCTCGGCTACCTCGGGCAGGAATCCACCGCGCTGGACGAGTTGACGGTGGTGCTCGCCGCCGAGACCACCGGGCGGCTGCGCGGACTCACCCGGGCGCAGGCCCGCGGCGCGGCCGCGGACGTGCTGGCCGAGCTCGGGCTGGAGCCGATCGCCACCCGGCCGCTCGCCAAGCTGTCCGGCGGACAGCGGCGGCTCGCCTGCTTCGCCGCCACCCTGGTGGGGGAGCGGCCGCTGCTCGTCCTGGACGAGCCCACCACCGGCATGGACCCCGTCGCCCGGCGGGCCGTGTGGAGCGCCGTGGACCGGCGGCGCGCCGAGCACGGGACGACGGTGCTGCTGGTCACCCACAACGTGATCGAGGCGGAGACGGTGCTCGACCGGGTCGCCGTGGTGGACGACGGCCGGGTGATCGCCTGCGACACGCCCGGCGGGCTCAAGGCACTGGTGGACGGCGACGTCCGGCTGGACCTGGTCTGGCGGGACGAGGCGCCGGTCGGCGTGCCCGCCGTCGCCGCGCTGCGCGAACGGGCCGAGTGCACCGGGCGCCGCTGGACCGTCCGCACCACCCCCGAGCAGGCCCGCGAACTGGTCGCCGCCGTCACCACCGGCCCGGCCTTCGCCGCGCTCGACGACTTCACCCTCGCCACCCCGAGTCTTGAGGACGCCTACCTCAAGCTGGGCGGCCGCCACGGAGGACTGGCCAAGTGACACTGCTCTCGGTGCCGCCGGAGACCCGCCGGTCCACGGCCGCCCCCGCTCCGCTCGCCCCCGCGGCCGGGCTGCTGCCGGCGCTCGCGGCCGTGTACCGGGCGCAGCTCGCCCGGGCGCGGGTGGCGCGCATCCCGCTGCTGTTCGTGGCCACCTTCCAGTCCGTCGGCATCCTGGTGATGATGCGGGGCGTGGTGGACGCCGGGCAGTCCTCGGAGGCGCGGTCGGTGGTCGCCGGCGCGAGCGTGCTGGTGGTGGCCTTCGTCGCGCTGAACCTGCTCGCCCAGTACTTCGGGAAGCTGCGGGCCACCGGCGGGCTCGACCACTACGCGACGCTGCCGGTGCCGGCCGCCTCGGTGGTGCTGGGGACGGCCGCCGCGTACGCCTCCTTCACCCTGCCGGGGACGCTCGCCACGGCGGCGTTCGGGGCGGTGACGTTCGGGCTGCCGCTCGGGCAGCTGTGGGTGCTGCTGGCGGTCGTGCCGCTGGCCGGGGCCGCGCTGTCGGGGCTGGGGGCGGCCTGCGGGCTGCTGGCGCCGCGGCAGGAGATCGCGACGATGCTCGGGCAGCTCGGGATGTCGGCCGCCCTGCTGCTGGGGGTGCTGCCGGCGGACCACCTGCCGCAGCCGGTGCAGTGGCTGCGGGACCTGCTGCCGTCCACGTACGGGGTGGACGCCTTCGCGCGGACCTTCGCGCCGGATCCCGACTGGGCGCTGGTGCTCGGGGACCTCGCGGTCTGCGCGGGGGTGGGCGTGGTGTCGCTGGCCGTCGCCACCTGGGCGTACCGGCGGGCGGTCTCGCGGTAGGGCGTCCCGTGGCGGGACCGTCCCGGTTCCGTGGGTACGGTGGTGGGTCGTTCGAGTGGCCGTCGTGAAACGATGGGGCCTGTGACCGTACCGAACACACCTCCGGATCCTGCCCCCGCCGATGCGCAGGCGGAGCCGGGCGAAGCGCCCGACCCGTTCGCGCCGCCGGCGCACGGTGCCACCGCCCTCGGGGAGGGGACGGCTCCGCTGGGGAAGCGGCTGCTGCCGGAGGTGCGGGTCGGTGCCGGTGTCGTGGTCGCCTGTCTGGTGGCCGCACTGGTGGTGGCCGGGCTGTGGGCCTGGCTGGCGCCGAAGGTGCCGCTGCTGGTGGACGGGGACCGCATCCTCTACGCCGACCCCGAGGGCGAGCAGCGGGCCGGGGCCGACGCGGTGTTCGTGCTCATCGCCCTGGGGGCCGGGATCCTGACCGCGCTCGGGGCCTTCCTGGTGACCCGCCGGCGCGGCGGCGGCATCGCGGTCGCGGTGGGGCTGACCGTCGGCGGGCTGCTCGGATCGATCGGGGCCTGGCGGATCGGGCGGTGGCTCGGGCCGAGCGGCGACCTGATCGGCCAGGCCCGGCGGGTCGGCGACGGCGGCCACTTCGACGCGAGCATCGACCTGGGGGCGCTGGGGGCGCTGCTGGTCTGGCCGATGACGGCGATGGTGGTGCTGCTCCTGCTCTCGGCCGCGTTCGGCAAGCGCGAGGAGGACCCGCCGCCGTACTGGGCGCCGGTCGCGCAGGCTCCGCTGGGGGTGCCGCCGACGGGCACGCCGCAGGGCACGCCGGCGGGCACGCCGACGGGGCAGTGGGCAGGGCCGGGGACGGGGAGCGGCCCGGAGCGCTGACCGCTGCCCGCCGGGCGCGGGTGGGCTCAGGGGCCCGGTGCGGTGGGTTCAGCGGGCTCAGCGGGCGATGGCGGCGGTGTGGGCCCCGGTGAGCGCGACCAGGTCGGCGGGGGCGAGTTCCACTTCGAGGCCGCGGCGGCCCGCCGAGACGTAGACGGTGGGGTGGCCGAGCGCGCTGGCGTCGACGACGGTGCGCAGCGGGCGGCGCTGGCCCAGCGGGGAGATGCCGCCGCGGACGTAGCCGCTGCTGCGCTCGGCGGCGGCCGGGTCGGCCATGGCGGCGCGCTTGCCGCCGACGGCCGCCGCCAGGGCCTTGAGGTCGAGCTGGCCGGCGACCGGGACCACGCCGACGGTGAGGGTGCCGTCCACGTCGGCGACGAGGGTCTTGAAGACCCGCTCGGGCGTGACACCGAGGGCCTCGGCGGCCTCGCCGCCGTAGGAGGCGGCGGCCGGGTCGTGGTCGTAGGCGTGCACGGTGAACGGGACGGCGGCGGCTTCCAGGGCGACGGTGGCGGGGGTGCCCTGCCCGCCCTTCCTGCTCTTCTTGGCCATGCGGGGTCCTCGGGCTCCTCGGTCAGTTGGGGCTGAAGCGCTGGCGGGTGAGGTCGGCGGCGGGAAGCGAGGGCAGCCAGCTGAGGACGGCGGTCTCGCGGCGCAGCAGGTCGAGTTCGGCGCGCAGCCGCTGGGCGGTGTCCGGGCAGGCGAGCAGCCGCTGCTTGACCGGGGTCTCGAACACCGAGGCGGCGGCGACCAGGTAGGAGAGCACCTGGGGGTCGTCCGGGAGTTCCTGGCGGCCGACGGTGCTGGCCTCGCGGGCGCCGGCCAGGCGCTTCTGGTAGACCCGGAACGCCCGCTCGACCTCGGAGGCCAGGGCGCCGGAGCCCTCGCCGGGGAGCTCCTCGATCGGCTCGATCTCGCCGGTCAGGTACGGGCCGGAGACGTCCGCCGAGCGCAGCCGGAACCGGGTGGTGCCGGTGACCAGCAGCTCGTAGCGGCCGTCCGGCTGGTGCTCGACGGAGGCGACGTCGGCGACGCAGCCGATGTGGAACAGCGCCTCCAGCGGGTCCCCGGTGGTGGTGCCGAGGCCGTCCAGCGGGCCGGCCGGGCCCTCCTCGGGTCTGACCGGCGCGACTTCCCGGCCGTCCCTGATCGCGAGCACGCCGAACCGCCGAGGGGTGTCCTCGGAGCGTTCGAGCAGGTCGGCGACGAGACGGCGGTAGCGCTCCTCGAAGACGTTCAGGGGCAGCACCAGGCCCGGGTAGAGCACGGTGTTCAGCGGGAAGAGCGGCAGCCGTTCTGTCACGGCGGACAGCGTAGTTCCCCGGACGGGGGCCTTGTCGCACGGATGACGAGGCCACCCGGTCGGCGGCCCCCGCCGCCGCCCGGCTCAGCCACGCTGGAGCATCCGCGTGGCGCCGGCGACGACCGTGGAGGCGAGCAGCCAGCCGATGACGACCAGCCCGGCGGCGATCCACTGGGAGAGGCCGCCCGGGTTCCAGCCGCCCTGGTTGAGGTCCACGATCGGCAGCAGCTGGTTCAGGGTGTACAGCACCGGGTTCCAGTGCGGGCGCTCGTCGGCCTTGAGCGGCTCCAGCGGGTGGGAGGCGAACCAGAGACTGCCGAGGATCCAGGCGAGCAGCAGCCACAGGCCCGCCCGGCCGGGCCGGTAGCCGTAGCCGACGGTGGCGTCCTGGACCGCGCCCCAGACGCGGGCGGGCAGCGGCAGCGTGCGGCGGCGCAGGCGCTGCTTGGCGTAGAGCACCTCGCGGGCGTCGTCGTCGGCGCCGTCGCGGCGCAGGGCGGCGGCCAGCTGCTCGTAGGACTCGGGCTGGAAGTCCACCGAGGAGCCCTCCAGCCAGGCGATCCGCTGCTGGACGGTGAACGTGCTGATCGGGCGCAGGTTCTCGTAGACGAAACCGGTGAGGCCCAGGTGCTTGCCGAGCGGCCAGGCGTGCGGCCTGTCGACCAGGTTGCCGACCCGGGCGCGGGAGAGCGAGACGGTGCCGGTGGGGCGGAAGTCGCAGGAGAACCGCAGCTCGGGGGTCTGGATGCGGCGCAGCGAGAGCTCGTCGTCGTCCTCCAGGTGGAACTCGCCGGAGATCAGGCAGGCGCCCTCGAAGCGGGAGTCGGACAGCCGGACCCGGCCGAAGGCCCGGAACGGGGTGACGGGGCCGTCGGCCGGCGGGACCTCGCCGTAGCCGGAGCCGTAGTAGCCGCGGGAGCCGGTCCAGCCGAGGTCGGCGGAGCCGGTCAGGTAGAGGGTGTGGCCGATGGTGACCCGGACGGCGTTGAGGCAGGTGCGGCTGTGCCGGCGGTCGGCGTGCAGCTGGGCGCCGCGCAGCGACAGCCGGCCGCCTATTCGGGCCGTGCGTATGCTCAACTCGCCCCGGGCCTCCAGGCGTTCGGCTTCGAAGTCCTGGTTGACGGTGATCCCGTCGGCGGAGACGGCCCGGCCGTAGCGGTCGCCGCCGACCCGGGTCTGGTTGAGCAGCAGGTCGGTGCCGATCTTGGAGTCGGTGAGCCGGATGCCGTCGGGGAGGCGGCAGCGGGCCAGGTGGAGGTCGCCGGTGGTGGAGAGCCGGGAGGCCTCCAGCCGGGGGATCAGGCAGTTCACGAAGCGCAGCGTCGGCGCCGAGGCCTCGGAGAGCAGGATCTTGTGCTCGAAGCGGCACTCGTGGAGCTCGATGTAGCGGTCGATGGCGGCGCCGGCCAGGTTGAGCGCGCCGGTGACCAGCACACCGCTGAACCGCAGCGAGGCGACCCGCCCGGGGGCTGGCCGCGGGCCGGCCAGCAGCAGGTGGGCGAGCACCTCGGCGCGGACGGTGCGCTCGGGGCCCCAGTCGGCGTCGCCGAAGGGGTCGTCGGCGTCCGCGTCGCCCGTTCGCAGGTCCAGGATCACACCTTGGCGGTAAGCCTCCCAGAGTCGCTGCTCGACCCCCGTCCAGCCCTCCGGAGCACGCTCCGCCATGGTTTCCCCCGTCCCCCCGGTCGTCTCGCCTTTCGTATCACGGACTGAAATGCGGGACCAGCGGTTCCGGCCACTCCTTACACTGGGTGGCGTGATCTCTCGAATCGACCTCCGCGGCTCGCTGGACGACCCGCGTGACCTGCTGCCCCGTGCCGAGTTCGACGTCGCGGCCGCCCTGGAGAAGGTGCGGCCGATCGCCGAGGACGTACGCCATCGCGGGGTCGCGGCGCTGATCGAGATCACCGAGCGCTTCGACGGCGTCCGGCTGGAGTCGACCCGTGTCCCGGCCGAGCAGCTCACCGCCGCGCTGGAGACGCTGGACCCGAAGGTGCGGGCCGCGCTGGAGGAGTCGATCCGCCGGGCCCGCGCCGTGCACGCGGACCAGCGCCGCACCGGGCACACCACCCAGGTGGTGCCGGGCGGCACCGTCACCCAGCGCTGGGTGCCGGTCGAGCGGGTCGGCCTGTACGTGCCGGGCGGGCTGGCGGTCTACCCGTCCTCCGTGGTGATGAACGTGGTGCCGGCCCAGGAGGCGGGCGTCAGGGGCATCGCGGTCACCTCCCCGCCGCAGAAGGAGTTCGGCGGACGCGTCCACCCGACCATCCTGGCGGCCTGCGCGCTGCTCGGCGTGGACGAGGTCTACGCCGTCGGCGGCGCCCAGGCGGTCGCGATGTTCGCCCTCGGCACCGAGGAGTGCGCGCCGGTCACCATGGTGACCGGCCCGGGCAACATCTACGTGGCCGCCGCCAAGCGCTACTTCGCCGGCCGGATCGGCATCGACTCCGAGGCCGGGCCGACCGAGATCGCCGTCCTCGCCGACGACAGCGCGCTGGCGTCCGACGTCGCCGCCGACCTGATCAGCCAGGCCGAGCACGGCCCGACCTCCGGCTCGGTGCTGGTCACCGACTCCCCGGCGCTCGCCGACGCCGTCGAGGCCGAGCTGGCCGCGCAGGTCGCGCGGACCAAGCACTCCGAGCGGGTGGCCGAGGCGCTGGGCGGCAAGCAGTCCGGCATCATCCTGGTCGACGACCTGGAGCAGGGCCTCGCCGTGGTCAACGCGTACGCGGCCGAGCACCTGGAGATCCAGACCCGTGACGCGCACGCGGTGGCGGCCCGGGTGGTCAACGCCGGCGCGATCTTCATCGGCCGCTGGACCCCGGTCTCGCTGGGCGACTACGCGGCCGGCTCCAACCACGTGCTGCCGACCGGCGGCTGCGCCTGCCACTCCTCCGGGCTGTCGGTGCAGACCTTCCTGCGCGGCGTCCAGGTCGTCGAGTACGACCGGGACGCGCTGGCGGACGTCGCCGCGCACGTGGTCAACCTGGCGAACGCCGAGGACCTGCCGGGGCACGGGGACGCGATCAAGGCACGTTTTGTCGGAGACGAACAGAACTGGCACAGCGACTGGACGGTGTCGGGAGCGTGACCGCCATGACCCGCATCGACGACCTCCCCGTCCGCGACGAGCTGCGCGGGCAGTCCCCGTACGGCGCGCCGCAGCTGGACGTGCCCGTCCAGCTGAACACCAACGAGAACCCGTACCCGCTGCCCGAGGAACTGGTGGCCCGGATCGCCGAGCGCGTCGCCGAGGCCGCCCGCGGGCTGAACCGCTACCCCGACCGGGACGCGGTCGAGCTGCGCGAGGGTCTCGCCGCGTACCTCGCCGAGACCACCGGCTTCCCGGTCGGCCGGGCGCAGGTGTGGGCCGCCAACGGCTCCAACGAGGTGCTCCAGCAGCTGCTGCAGACCTTCGGCGGCCCCGGCCGCAGCGCGCTCGGTTTCGAGCCCTCGTACTCCATGCACGCGCTGATCTCCCGGGGCACCGGCACCGCCTGGATCTCCGGGCCGCGCAACGACGACTTCACCATCGACGTGGACGCCGCCGTCGCCGCCATCGCGGAGCACCGGCCCGACGTGGTGTTCATCTGCTCGCCCAACAACCCGACCGGCACCGCCGTGGACGCCGACACCGTGCTGCGGCTGTACGAGGCCGCGCAGGCCGCCCGGCCCAGCCTGGTCGTGGTGGACGAGGCGTACGTCGAGTTCTCGCACCGCGCCTCGCTGCTGCCGCTGATCGAGGGCCGGCCCAACCTGGTGGTCAGCCGCACCATGTCCAAGGCCTTCGGCGCGGCCGGGCTGCGCCTGGGCTACCTGGCCGCCGACCCGGCCGTGGTGGACGCGGTGCAGCTGGTGCGCCTGCCGTACCACCTGTCGGCCGTCACCCAGGCCACCGCGCTGGCCTGCCTGGAGCACACCGACACCCTGCTCGGGTACGTCGGGCGGCTCAAGGAGGAACGCGACCGGCTGGTCGACGCGCTGCGCGGGATGGGCCTGGAGGTCACCGACTCGGACGCCAACTTCGTCCAGTTCGGCCGCTTCGCCGACACCCACGCGGTGTGGCAGGCGATCCTGGACCGGGGCGTCCTGGTCCGCGACAACGGCGTCCCCGGGTGGCTGCGCGTCACCGCCGGCACGCCAGCCGAGAACGACGCCTTCCTGGACGCCGTCCGTTTCGTGATCAAGGAGCTGTAACCCCCATGTCCCGCATCGGACGCGTCGAGCGCACCACCAAGGAGACCTCGGTCCTGGTCGAGATGGACCTCGACGGCACCGGGAGGACCGACATCTCCACGGGCGTCGGCTTCTACGACCACATGCTCGACCAGCTCGGCCGGCACGGCCTGTTCGACCTCACCGTCAAGACCGACGGCGACCTGCACATCGACACCCACCACACCATCGAGGACACCGCCCTCGCGCTCGGGGCCGCCTTCAAGCAGGCGCTCGGCGACAAGGTGGGCATCTACCGCTTCGGCAACTGCACGGTGCCGCTGGACGAGTCGCTCGCGCAGGTCACCGTGGACCTCTCCGGCCGGCCGTACCTGGTGCACACCGAGCCCGAGGGCATCGCGCCGATGATCGGCTCGTACGACACCACCATGACCCGGCACATCCTGGAGTCCTTCGTGGCCCAGGCGCAGATCGCGCTGCACGTCCACGTGCCGTACGGGCGCAACGCGCACCACATCGTGGAGTGCCAGTTCAAGGCGCTGGCCCGGGCGCTGCGCTACGCCGCCGAGCGCGACCCGCGCGCGGCCGGAATCCTCCCGTCGACCAAGGGTGCGCTGTGAGCAACACCGCGATGATCCTCATCTTCGTCGGCCTCTTCCTGGCCGGCGGAGTCATCTCCTTCTGGAAGCAGAAGCAGTCGAAGGGCGTCATCCTGGTGCTCGCCTTCGGCTCCGTGATGTGCCTGGCCTCCGGCCTCATGCGCCTGTAGACCCGCCGCCCGCCGCAGAGAGACTGGACACCTGAACATGGGCAAGAACGTCGTCGTCCTCGACTACGGCTCCGGCAACCTCCGCTCCGCGCAGCGCGCCCTGGAGCGGACCGGAGCGGACGTCACCGTCAGCTCCGACTACGACACCGCGATGGCCGCGGACGGCCTGCTCGTCCCCGGCGTGGGGGCCTTCGAGGCCTGCATGCGCGGACTCAGGTCCGTCCGCGGGGACTGGATCATCGGCCGCCGGCTCGCCGGGGGCCGACCGGTCATGGGCATCTGCGTCGGCATGCAGATCCTCTTCGAGAAGGGGGTCGAGCACGGCGTGGAGACGGCCGGCTGCGACGAGTGGCCTGGCACCGTGGAGCCGCTGGAGGCCCCCGTCGTCCCGCACATGGGCTGGAACACCGTGGACGCCCCCGAGGGCAGCCGGATGTTCGCCGGCCTCGACCCCGAGACCCGCTTCTACTTCGTGCACTCCTACGGGGTGCGGCACTGGGAACTGGAGACCCACAGCGCGCGGATCAACGCGCCGCTGGTCACCTGGGCCACCCACGGGCAGCCGTTCGTCGCGGCCGTCGAGAACGGCCCGCTCTGGGCCACCCAGTTCCACCCCGAGAAGTCCGGCGACGCCGGCGCCGCCCTGCTGACCAACTGGGTCAACACCCTCTGACTTTCTGAGAGTTGGATCTCTGATGAGCCTCGAACTGCTGCCCGCCGTCGACGTCCGCGACGGTCAGGCCGTCCGTCTGGTCAAGGGCGCCTCCGGCACCGAGACCTCCTTCGGCGAGCCGCTCGCCGCCGCCCTCGCCTGGCAGAACGCCGGCGCCGAGTGGCTGCACCTGGTCGACCTGGACGCCGCCTTCGGCACCGGCTCGAACTACGAGCTGCTGCGCGAGGTCACCGCACAGCTGGACGTCAAGGTCGAGCTGTCCGGCGGCATCCGCGACGACGAGTCGCTCGCCCGCGCGCTCGCCACCGGCTGCACCCGGGTCAACCTCGGCACCGCCGCCCTGGAGGCCCCGGAGTGGGTCGCCAAGGCCATCTCCGAACACGGCGACAAGATCGCCGTCGGCCTGGACGTGGTCGGCACCACCCTGCGCGGCCGCGGCTGGACCCGCGACGGCGGCCAGCTGTTCGAGGTGCTGGAGCGCCTCGACCGGGAGGGCTGCGCCCGCTACGTCGTCACCGACGTCAACCGCGACGGCACCCTGACCGGCCCCAACCTCCAGCTGCTGCGCGACGTCTGCGCCGCGACCGACAAGCCCGTCGTCGCCTCCGGCGGCGTCTCCTCGCTCGACGACCTGCGGGCGATCGCCTCGCTCGTCGCCGAGGGTGTCGAGGGCGCCATCGTGGGCAAGGCACTCTACGAGCAGAAGTTCACCCTCGAAGAGGCCCTGGAGGCGGTTTCCGGATGACGGACGGTCGGATCGTACGCGGCAGGGTCGGTGGATTCTCCCCCTGGGAGGACGAGTTCGGCTACGCCCGGGCGGTCGCCGCGGGTGACCACGTGCACGTGGCCGGCTCCACCGCCTGGGTGGACGGCCGGATCGAGCACGAGGGGGACCCGTACCGGCAGACCCTCGCCGCGTTCGGCGTCGGGCTCCACGCCCTGGCCGCGTACGGTCTGACCGCGCAGGACGTGGTGCGCACCCGGATGTACATCACCCACGTCCGCGACGCCGAGGAGGTGGGCCGGGCCCACCGCGAACTCTTCGACGCCGCCCGCCCGGCGGCCACCATGGTGGTCGTCGAGGGACTGATCGACTCCCGGATGCTGGTCGAGGTCGAACTCGACGCGTACCGATCCGGGCTGGCAAGGATCCTGGAAAACCAGGAGCCCCCGAAGCCCCTGGAATCCCCGGAACCCCTGGAAGGCAAACAGCCGTGACCCTCGCAGTACGTGTCATCCCCTGCCTGGACGTCGACGCCGGGCGGGTGGTCAAGGGCGTCAACTTCCAGAACCTGCGCGACGCGGGCGACCCGGTCGAGATGGCCAAGCTCTACGACGCCGAGGGCGCCGACGAGCTGACCTTCCTCGACATCACCGCCTCCTCCGGCGACCGGGAGACCACCTACGACGTGGTCCGCCGCACCGCCGAGCAGGTCTTCATCCCGCTGACGGTCGGCGGCGGCATCCGCGCCGTCGAGGACGTCGACAAGCTGCTGCGGGCCGGCGCCGACAAGGTCGGCGTCAACACCGCGGCCATCGCCCGGCCGGAGCTGGTCCGCGAGATCGCCCAGCGGTTCGGGCGGCAGGTCCTGGTGCTCTCGGTGGACGCCCGGCGCTGCCCCGAGGGCACCGAGACGCCGTCCGGCTTCGAGGTCACCACCCACGGCGGGCGGCAGGGCACCGGCCTGGACGCCGTCGAATGGGCGGGCCACGCCGCCGAGTTGGGCGCCGGCGAGATCCTGCTCAACTCGATGGACGCGGACGGCACCAAGGACGGCTACGACCTGGAGATGATCCGGGCCGTGCGCAAGGCCGTCTCGGTGCCGGTGATCGCCTCCGGCGGGGCGGGCAAGCTCGCGGACTTCGCGCCGGCCGTCGACGCGGGTGCGGACGCGGTGCTGGCCGCCAGCGTGTTCCACTTCGGGGACCTGCGGATCGGCGAGGTCAAGGGCGCGCTGCGGGAGGCCGGGCACCCGGTGCGGTGACGCTGCGTGCGTGACGAGGGCCCGCGGTTCCGGGAACCGCGGGCCCTCGCCGTGTGCTCGGGACTCCCGGGTGTTCAGGACTCCTGCGGCTCGCCGTGGATCAGCGCGAACGGGGCGCCGTTCGGGTCGGCCAGCCAGGCGATCCGGCCGACGTTCTCCACGTCCGAGGCCGGCATCAGCACCGAGCCGCCGGCCGCCGTCGCGGCGGCCACCCGCGCGTCCACGTCCTCGGTGGCGAAGTACGGCGTCCAGGCGGAGGGCTGCTCCGGGGACATGGTCGGGGCGATGCCGCCGAAGCTGGTGGCCTCCTGGTCGCCCTCGGCGGCGGAGAGCACCCGGTAGGTCATGCCCGGCGACGGCTCGAACTTCTGCATCCGCCAGCCGAAGAGCTTCTCGTAGAAGGCGAGGGCGACGTCCGGGGCGGAGGTGTGCAGCTCGGACCAGACCAGGGCGCCCTCCTCGGAGACGGCGCCCAGCCCGGTGGTGCCGCCGGACTGCCAGAGGGCGAACTCGGCGCCCTGGGGATCGGTGAGAGCGGCGAACCGGCCCTCCTCCATCACGTCCATCGGCGGCACCCGGACGGTCGCGCCGGCCTGCTCGGCGGCCTTCACGGTGGCGTCCGCGTCCCTGGTGCGGAAGTACGTCGTCCAGGCGGACCGCGCGCCCGGGTCGAGGTTGCCGACGGCTCCGACGGTCCTGCCGCCCAAGTGGAGGAACCCGTAGCCGCCGGCCTCGGGGACCTCCTGGAAGGTCCAGCCGAACACCTTGCCGTAGAACGCGGCGGTGGCGGGGATGTCCGGGCTGCCCAGGTCGATCCAGCAGGGCGAGCCGATGGGGAAGTCGGTGGTGAGCATGGCGGAGTGCTCCTTCGACGCGGAGGGACCGGGACGGTTCCATCGGGCGCGCCCACGCGCCACCCCGGCCACCTGCGAGTCTGCACCCGGGCCCGGACATCCGCAGCCGGAGGCCGTCCGCGGCGGACGGCCCGGGCCGCTACCGCGGCGGCAGCGGCAGCACGTGGCGCAGGGCCTCGACGGCGTCCGGGGCGCCGTCGACGGTGAGGGCGGTCCGGGCGCCGCGGCCGTAGGTGAAGAGGACGAGCTCGGCGGGTTCGCCGGTGAGGCGGACGGTGGGGGAGCCCGCGGGACCGACGGTGAGGGAACGGCCGTCGGGGTGGGCGAGGGCCAGGCGGACCGGGGACCGGCGGCCCGCCTCCATGCGGGCGATGAGGGGCAGACGGCGCCAGAGGGCCTCGGCGCGGCCCGGCGGGACGGGCTGCGGGGTCCAGTCCTCGGCCGCGCGCAGGACGTCCTCGGCGTGGACGTAGTACTCGATGGTGTTCGCCGCCTCGTCGGCGCCGGGCAGCGCGAACGGGGAGTAGACCGGCGGGCCGGCCCGGAACAGCCGCACCAGCTCCTCGTACGGCCGCTCGGCGTACTCGTCCTGCACCCGCCGCGTCCACCCGGCGAGGGCACCGACCCGGATGCCGGCCGCCGCGTCGGGGCGGCGCTCGCGGATCACCAGGTGGGCGGCCAGGTCCCGGGTGGTCCAGCCGGCGCAGAGGGTTGGGGCGTCCGGGCCGGCGGCGGTGAGCAGCCGGGCGAGGCGGTGGCGTTCGGCGAGGGCGTGGTTCGACATGGCGTCAGCCTAGGCGCTCGGCCGCCAGAGCCCGGCGCGGAAACTGAGGTCACCGCCACCTCGGTATCGGTCCGCGTCCGATGACCCTACGGACAGGCTCCGCAGTCATGACTCCAGTCCACCTGGCCGGCCCCGCCTGGCGATGCGCGAGGTCGAACCCAGGGACACCGACGCCCTCCTGGCCATCTACGGCGACCCTGAGGCCACCCGGCACCTCAGCTTCGAACCCCCACCCGCGAGCAGGTCGAAGCGATCACGGCCCGCTCCATCGACTCCGCGCATGCCACCCCGCGTACCGAGTACTGCATGGCCGTCACCCGCCTCGGTGAACACCAACTGATCGGCTACGCCCGGCTGGCCACCGAGCCCCAGCAGGCCGCCACCATCGGATTCGCCCTCCACCCGGCCGAGTGGCGCAAGGGGCTCGGCACCGAGACCGTCCACCTGCTGTGCGCGCTCGGCTTCACCGTCCTCGGCATGCACCGCATCTGGGCCGCCCGCTCACCACGCAACGAGGCCTCGGCCCGCACCCTGCTTCGTGCCGGCTTGACCGAGGACGGCCGGATCCGTGACCTGGTCCGAGCGTTTCCCTCGGTGGCAGGGTTAACTGCTGGTTGGATTTATCAATTCGGGTCTTCCCTGTGGTGGCACCCCTTGATGGATCGAGGGGTGCCACTATCAACGGCGGCCTCCTCGTTGGAGGAGGCCGCCGTTGCCCGTTCTCGGTAGTCGGTCCTCTTTTTGGTGTCGCTCGCCTCGCTGTCAGGGCGAGGTGAGCGACGGAGGGTGCCCTTCTGGAGTTGTTCTTTGTGTTTCCCGGTCCTTCCTCGGGTAGGGGAAGCAGCTGACTCTCGGTGGCGGGCCTGCGCCCGGAGGCAGCCCCCGGACGGGTGAGTTCGGCGAACCGCCTGCCGGGGACGGGGCGGGTGGGCCATCCTCTTGGCCATGACCTCCGAGCAGCCGCCGCCCGCAGTCGGCTCCCGTCCGTCCCGGGGCCTGGTCCTCACCGTCGCCGCCGTGCTGGTGGTCCTGCTCGCGGTGGTGGCCACCGCGGTGCTGTGGCCGGACGACGGGAAGCCGGCCGCCGCGCCGCCCCCGCCCACCCCCACGGCCACGGAGACCCCGACGCCGACGCCCACCCCGACGCCCACACCGGCGAAGCCGCAGCCGCCGTACGCCTTCTTCCCGGTCGGCGCCTGCTTCGACCACCCGCAGCTGAGCCCGGTGATCACCAAGCCCGAGGAGCGGCCCTGCGCCGGCGAGCACGACGGCGAGGTGATCGCCGACCTCAGGCTCGCCGACGGCCTGACCGGTGAGATCCAGGTCGCCCTCGCCATGCGGGAGGGGTGCAAGGACGTCGAAGCCGCCGCCAGGGCCCACCAGACCGACGGAAGGACCTACTACGGCCGCCAGTTCGGCCCGGCGATGGCCAACTACCAGCAGGGCTGGCGCGACTACACCTGCACCCTGGCCGTCAGCAACAAGCAGGGCGGCCCCAAGCTCACCGGGCAACTGCATTCCTAGCGGTTCCCCGGTTCCCAGCGGTTCCCCCGCGGGCGATCCGTGCCCCCGCGGGGGAGCGGGGCGGGGCACGCCGGGGTGGCGGGGCGGGCTGACACAATGGGGCTCATGTCCACCACACCCGCCACGCCCGGCAGCACCGCCCTCGCCCCCGAGATCGCCGCGCGGCTCAAGCGCACCGAGGACGGGCTGATCCCGGCCATCGCCCAGCAGTACGACACCGGCGAGGTGCTGATGCTCGGCTGGATGGACGACGAGGCGCTGCACCGCACCCTCACCACGGGCCGCTGCACCTACTGGAGCCGCAGCCGTCGTGAGTACTGGGTGAAGGGCGACACCTCCGGCCACGTCCAGGCGGTCAAGTCGGTGGCCCTGGACTGCGACGGCGACACCCTGCTGGTCAGGGTCGACCAGAGCGGCGCGGCCTGCCACACCGGCGACCGCACCTGCTTCGACGCCGACGTGCTCCCGCTGTCCTGACCCCACCCCGTCCACAACTCCAGAAGGTGCCGCCCGTCATGGATCTCGAAGCCTTCCGCAAGCTCGCCGTCGACACCCGGGTCATCCCGGTCACCCGCAGGCTCCTCGCGGACGGCCTCACCCCGATCGGCCTCTACCGCAGCCTCGCCGAGGAGCGGCCCGGCACCTTCCTGCTGGAGTCCGCCGAGCAGGGCCGCAGCTGGTCGCGCTACTCCTTCGTCGGGGTGCGCAGCGCCGCCGCGCTCACCGTCGGCCCGGACGGCGGAGCCCGCTGGCTCGGCACCCCGCCGGTCGGCATCCCCACCGACGGCGACCCGCTGGAGGTGCTGCGCGCCGCCCTCCAGGCGCTGCACACCCCGCGCATGACGGACGACGGCCTGCCGCCGCTCACCGGCGGCCTGGTCGGCTACCTCGGCTACGACATCGTCCGCCGGCTGGAGAAGCTGCCCGACCTCAACCCGGACGACCTCGGCCTGCCCGAGCTGACCATGCTGCTCGCCACCGACCTCGCCGTGCTCGACCACGTCGACGGCACGGTGCTGCTGATCGCCAACGCCGTCAACCACAACGACCTGGCCAGCGGCGTCGACGAGGCCTGGGCGGACGCGGTGGCCCGGCTGGACGCCATGGAGGCCGAGCTGTCCAAGCCGGTCGACCCGGGCCTGGCCACCTTCACCCCGGCCGGCCCCGGCGAGGTGCGCTCTCCGTTCGGCGGCGAGCCGTACCGGGCCGCGGTGGAGGAGGTCAAGGAACGGATCCGGGCCGGCGAGGCCTTCCAGGTGGTGCCCTCGCAGCGCTTCGAGGCGCCCTGCCCGGCCTCCGCGCTGGACGTCTACCGGGTGCTGCGCACCACCAACCCCAGCCCGTACATGTACCTGTTCCGCTTCCCCGGGCCGGACGGCGCCGCCGAGGGCGGCTTCGACGTGGTCGGCTCCAGCCCGGAGGCGCTGGTGAAGGTCACCGACGGCGAGGCGATGCTGCACCCGATCGCCGGCACCCGGCACCGCGGGGCCACCCCGCACGAGGACGCGGAGCTGGCCGCCGAGCTGCTCGCCGACCCCAAGGAGCGGGCCGAGCACCTGATGCTGGTGGACCTCGGCCGCAACGACCTCGGCCGGGTCTGCGAGCCGGGCAGCGTCGAGGTGGTCGACTTCATGCAGATCGAGCGCTACAGCCACGTGATGCACATCGTGTCGACCGTCACCGGCAAGGTGGCGCCCGGGCGCACCGCCTTCGACGTGCTGACCGCCTGCTTCCCGGCCGGCACCCTGTCCGGCGCGCCCAAGCCGCGGGCGATGCGGATCATCGAGGAGCTGGAGCCCACCCGTCGCGGCCTGTACGGCGGCTGCGTCGGCTACCTGGACTTCGCCGGGGACTCGGACACCGCGATCGCGATCCGCACCGCGGTGCTGCGCGACGGCACCGCGTACGTGCAGGCCGGCGCGGGCGTGGTCGCCGACTCCGACCCGCACGGCGAGGACACCGAGTGCCGCAACAAGGCGGCCGCCGTGCTGCGGGCCGTCGCCACCGCCAATACGCTGCGGAGGCCGGAACTGTCCTGAGGCGCGAGGAGGCGGCCGGGATGCCCGAGGTGCCGTACGACGAGCTGCGCTGGGCGGTCGTGCTCGGCGCCGCCGGACAGCTCGGCGAGCAGCCGGCCGGTCACGGGCGGGTGCTGTCGGGGGTGGCGATCGACTTCCCGGCGGCGCCCGGCGGCCCGGGGCCGCACGGGCCCGACCGGCCGGACCCGGTGGTGCTCGCCCCGGACCTGGCCGTGCTCGCCCGGGACGCGGTGCGCGGCGGGCGGGGCCGGTTCGGCGCGGCCGGGGTCGAGGCGGTGCTGGAGGTGGCCCGGCCCGGTCTGGCGGAGGCGGCGAGGGCGTACGCGCGCAGTGGCGTGCCGCTGTACCTGGTGGTCGATCCGGCGGCGGCGGTCTGCACCCTGCACACCGCGCCGTCCCCCGAGGGCGTGTACCGGGAGGCCGAGCGGGTGCCCTTCGGCAACGACCTGTTCCTGGCGCTCGGCGGCCGCACGGTGGTGCTGCGCACGGACGAGTTCCCGACGCCGTCATCCGCGCCGCCCGCCGCGCCGCCCGACGCTGGGGACCCGGCGCCGTTCCCCACCCCGGGTACGGACCCGGGCGTCGGCCGGGGGATAGTGGACGGGTGACCGCAGAGCAGACCCCCGCCCCCGCCGCTCCCAGCCGCCGCACCCTCGGCGTGATGCTGCTGCTGACGGTGCTGAGCGCCGTCCTGGTGCTGACCGCGGCAGGGCGGACCTGGGCCGAGGGCCGGGCCGGCACCCTGGACGTGTCCGTCACCGGCGGCAAGATCTCCGAACTGCCCGGCGGGCTGGCCCTGGTGGGCCTCGCCGCGGCCGTCGCGGTGTTCGCGGTGCGCGGCGTCGGACGGCTGGCGGTCGGCGCGCTGACCCTGCTGGCCGGGCTCGGTGCGGCCGCCGCCTCGGTGGCCGGGGCGGGCGACACCGCCGCGCTGGACGCCGAGGCCGCCCGCAAGCTGGCGCTGACCGGATCGGCGGCCACCGAGGTCGCGCACACCGCCTGGCCGTGGGTCGCGCTGGTCGGCGGGCTGCTGCTGGCCCTGGCCGGAGTGCTCACCCTGCGGTACGGCCGGGGCTGGCCGGCCATGGGCAGCCGCTACGAGGCGCCGACCCGCAAGGCCCCGGTGAAGACCGACACGCCGGGCGACCTGTGGAAGGCGCTGGACCGGGGCGAGGACCCGACCGCGGTGTGAGCCGCGGGCATGTGACGCGATAGACCCGCCACCCGCTTTGGGCCACCGATGTGTGGCCCGGCACAATGGAACCCGTCAACCCGCCGGCGGCCCCGCAGGCCCGGCCGGGCCCCGAGAGCCAAGGAGCACCACTCAGATGGCAGCAGCAGCACACGGCCACACCCCCGCCGCCTGGACCGGCGTCGTCATCTCCTTCGTCGGTTTCGGCGTCGCGGGCGTCGCGATGATCCTGCCGTCGGTGCTGCTCGTCTGGGTCGGCCTGGCGGTCGTCCTGGCCGGCGGCGTGGTCGGCAAGGCCATGTCCCTCGCGGGCATGGGCAAGCAGGCCAGCACCAACGTGTACAAGTCGGCCGAGGAGCAGATCGCGGCCCGTGAGGCCCGCGCCGCCGTCGCCGCCTGACGAACGGCTCGTCGCACCACACGTTTGTCGTACATCGGAACGGCGGGCGCGCCACGCCCGCCGTTTCGTCGTGTCCGGGCCCGACCCGGGCAGAATCGGGGCGTGACCTCCGCCCCCACCGCCTCCGCCCCGCCGCCCGTGCTGCGCCGGCTGAGCCCGCCGCTGACCGCGCTGGCGGCGGTGGCCGTCCCCGCCGCGTACGTCGCCGTGGTGGACCCGAACACCCCCGGGCACTACCCCGACTGCCCGTTCCTGACCGCCACCGGCTGGTGGTGCCCGGGCTGCGGGGGGCTGCGCTGCGTCCACGCGCTGACCCACGGGGATCTCACCGGTGCCCTGCACGACAACGCCGTCCTGGTCCTGCTGGTCGGCGTGCTGGCGGTGCTCTGGCTGCGCTGGGGCTGGGCCGCGCTGACCGGCGGTCCGCCGCCCAGGATCACCGTCGGGGCCCGTCGCTGGGCGCTGATCGCCCTGCTGGTGCTGGTGTTCACCGTGGTGCGGAACTCGGGGATCGGTGCCGGGCTGGCACCGCCGCTGGTCTGATCCGGCCACCCGGGGGCCGCTTCCGGCCACCGGGCCGCCGCCCTTACGGACCGCCGGCGGCGGGCTCGAAGAGCGACCGAAAACCAGTGCGAAGACCGGCCGAAAACCGGCGCGGGGCCGGTGAAACCGCAGCTGGGGACCGTCGGCGCGGAGGTCCGGTCCGCGAGACGCGGCTCGAACCGATGCGCCCCCCGCCGCCGGGTGCCGATACCATCGAAGAGCCGGTGGGCTGTCGCCCGCCGGCTCGCGCCGACCAACTGGCAGAAAAGATGGGGGCTCCTGAGTGAGTGTGCTCGACTCGATCATCGAAGGGGTCCGCGAGGACCTCGCCGAGCGGCAGGCCCGGGTCTCCCTGGACGAGCTCAAGGAGCTCGCCGCCAAGGCCCCGGAGGCCAAGGACGGCGTCGCCGCCCTCAGGGGCGACGGGGTCCGGGTGATCTGCGAGGTGAAGCGCTCCAGCCCGTCCAAGGGCGCCCTGGCCTCGATCGCCGACCCGGCCGCCCTGGCGGTCGACTACGCGGCCGGCGGTGCGGCCGCGATCAGCGTGCTGACCGAGCGGCGCCGCTTCGGCGGCTCGCTGGCCGACCTCGACGCCGTCCGCGCCGCGGTGGACACCCCGGTCCTGCGCAAGGACTTCATGGTCACCGCCTACCAGCTGTGGGAGGCCCGCGCGCACGGCGCCGACCTCGCGCTGCTGATCGTCGCCGCCCTCGACCAGCCGGCCCTGGTGTCGCTGATCGAGCGCGCCGAGTCGATCGGCCTCACCCCGCTGGTGGAGGTGCACGACGAGGAGGAGATCAAGCGCGCGGTGGACGCCGGCGCCCGGATCATCGGCGTCAACGCCCGCAACCTCAAGACGCTCGAAGTGGACCGCAACACCTTCGAGAACGTCGCCCACGCTATCCCGGACGGCATCGTCAAGGTCGCCGAGTCCGGCGTGCGCGGCCCGCTGGACGTGATCAACTACGCCAACCTGGGCGCCGACGCGGTGCTGGTCGGCGAGACCCTGGTGACCGGCAAGGACCCGCGCGCCGCGGTCGCCGACCTGGTCGCCGCCGGGGCCCACCCCGCCGTCCGGCACAAGGACTGACGCCGCCCGATGAAGATCGCCGCCCGACTCGCCCCCGGTTGCCGCCCGCGCGGCTGCCGCGCACCCGCACGCCGGGTGCTGGGGCGTCGGGTGCGGTACGTCATCGGGTGCGAGCCCGGGCAGGTACCGGGACGGCGATGGCGCGTGACGTCCGGCTGACCGGCCCACCAGCCGGGGCGGTCGAGAAGACGTCATCGTCGTTCATCTCCGTTCAAGGGAAACCACCATGTCCGAGAAGGACTACCTGCCCGGTGCCCAGGTGCCGGACGCGCGCGGCTACTTCGGCGCGTACGGCGGCCGCTTCATCCCCGAGGCGCTGGTCGCCGCGGTCGAGCAGGTCGCCGAGGAGTACGAGAAGGCCAAGGCCGACCCGGCCTTCGCCGCCGAGCTCGACGCGCTGCTCAAGGACTACACCGGGCGCCCGAGCCCGCTGACCGACGTGCGCCGCTTCTCCGCCGAGGCGGGCGGCGCGCGCATCCTGCTCAAGCGCGAGGACCTCAACCACACCGGCTCGCACAAGATCAACAACGTGCTGGGCCAGGCGCTGCTCACCAAGCGGATGGGCAAGACCCGGATCATCGCCGAGACCGGCGCCGGCCAGCACGGCGTGGCCACCGCGACCGCCTGCGCGCTGTTCGGCTTCGACTGCACCATCTACATGGGCGAGGTCGACACCGAGCGCCAGGCGCTCAACGTCGCCCGGATGCGGATGCTCGGCGCCGAGGTGGTGGCCGTCAAGTCCGGCAGCCGGACGCTCAAGGACGCCATCAACGAGGCGTTCCGGGACTGGGTCGCCAACGTCGACTCCACCCACTACCTGTTCGGCACCGTCGCCGGGCCGCACCCGTTCCCGATGATGGTCCGGGACTTCCACCGGATCATCGGGGTCGAGGCGCGGCAGCAGGTGCTCGACCGGACCGGCCGGCTGCCCGACGCGGTCGTGGCCTGCGTCGGAGGCGGCTCCAACGCGATGGGGATCTTCCACGAGTTCATCCCGGACGCCGGGGTGCGGCTGGTCGGCTTCGAGGCGGCGGGAGAGGGCGCCGAGACGCCCCGGCACGCGGCCACCCTCACCAAGGGCGACCCGGGGGTGCTGCACGGCTCCCGGACGTACGTCCTGCAGGACGAGGACGGGCAGACCATCGAGTCGCACTCGATCTCGGCGGGCCTGGACTACCCGGGCGTCGGCCCGGAGCACGCCTGGCTGAAGGACACCGGGCGGGCGGAGTACCGGCCGGTCACCGACGACGCCGCGATGCAGGCGCTGCGGCTGCTGTCCCGTACCGAGGGGATCATCCCGGCCATCGAGAGCGCCCACGCGCTCGCCGGGGCGCTGGAGTTGGGGCGCGAGCTCGGGCCGGAGGCGACCATCCTGGTCTCGCTGTCGGGACGCGGGGACAAGGACATGCACACCGCGGCCCAGTACTTCGGACTGTACGACGAGCAGGCCGGCGGTTCGGGCGACGCCTCCGCCGAGGGGGGTAAGTGACCATGACTTCCAAGCTGAGCACCAGCAAGCTGAGCGGCCGGCTGGCGGCCGCCAAGGCCGAGGACCGGGCCGCGCTGATCGGATACCTGCCGGCCGGCTTCCCGACCGTGGACGGCGGCATCCGGGCGATCAACGCGCTCATCGAGGGCGGCTGCGACGTGGTCGAGGTCGGGCTGCCGCACTCCGACCCGGTGCTGGACGGCGCGGTCATCCAGACCGCCGACGACATCGCCCTGCGGGGCGGCGTGCGGATCAAGGACGTGCTGCGGACCGTCCGGGAGGTCGCCGCGGCGCACCCCGAGGCCGCGGTGCTCGTGATGACGTACTGGAACCCGGTCGACCGCTACGGCGTGGCGCGCTTCGCGGCCGACCTGGCGGCCGCGGGCGGGGCCGGGTGCATCCTGCCGGACCTGCCGGTGGAGGAGTCCGAGGAGTGGCGCAAGGCGGCGGACGAGCATGGTCTTGACACCGTGTTCGTGGTCGCCCCCAGCAGCAAGGACGCCCGGCTGGCGGAGGTCACGGCGGCCGGCAGCGGCTTCGTGTACGCGGCCGCGGTGATGGGCGTGACCGGGACGCGGTCCGCCGTCGGGTCGATGGCCGAGGACCTGGTCGCCCGGACCAGGGCGACGACGGACCTGCCGGTCTGCGTCGGGCTCGGGGTCTCGGACGCGGTGCAGGCGGCGGAGGTCGCCCGGTTCGCGGACGGAGTGATCGTCGGGTCGGCGTTCGTCAAGCGGATCCTGGCCGCGGGCGAGGACGAGGCGGCCGCGCTGGACGCGGTGCGGGCCCTGGCCGGGGAGCTGGCCGAGGGCGTGCGCCGGCACTGACGCGCGGCAGGGACATCCGGCCGACGGCCCCCCACTCCACCGGGAGTTGGGGGGCCGTCGGCGTTCCACCCGGCATCGCCGATCCGCTGCGGGGCGCGGGCACGGGCGTGCGGCTCCGCTCCGCGCTCCCGGCCGGGCTCGCGGACCCGAACGGGTGAACAAGGGGTGGGGACACGCATCAGCCGGGGTTGACGGACGTTGAGAGGAGGGACGAGTGCACGAACGGTTTCGCGGTCGAGCGGAAGGGGTGAGCCGGTGCGGAGTCTCCAGCGGGCCGTCCTGCTGCGGGCGGCGACGGCCGTGTTGGTGCTCGGCGCCGCCGTCGGCGTGCACGCCCAGGTGGGGCACGTGCTGGCCAGACGGGGGGCCGAGCGGGCGGAGCGGGAGGCGGTGGCGTGCGCGGAGGCGGCCCGGCACCCCGAGCTGTTCGAGGCGGGGTGGTCGGCCGGGTGCCGTTGACGCACGGATGTTCGTCATATTCGGACAGAACGTCACTCGTCCGGCTTAATTCCTGAATGCGGAGGAACCACTCTTCATCCCCCGCGGTTCATCAGGGAGTGAACGAGCTTCCCGAGGGGGATTCCCTGATGACCGCGCAGCCCGAGGGCTCCGCGCCCGAGCCGACGGCGCGCCGGCCGGTGCCGGCCTGGAGCGAGTGGCTCGGCACGGTCGTCCGGCTCGGCCTCGCGGTGGTCTGGGGGTGGGCCGGGCTGGCGAAGGTCACCGATCCGGCGGAGGCCGCGCAGGCCGTCCGCGCCTACGAGATCCTCCCCGAAGGCCTGGTCAAGCCGATCGGCTACGGCCTGCCGTTCCTGGAGCTGGCACTGGCCGTGCTGCTGCTGGTGGGCCTCGGCGTCCGGCTGGTGGCCGGGATCTCCGCCGTGCTGCTGCTGGTCTTCATCGCCGGGATCGCCTCCGCCTGGGCGCGCGGCATCTCGATCGACTGCGGCTGCTTCGGCGGCGGCGGGCACGTCGACGAGTCCCAGACGAAGTACCTCCAGGAGATCCTGCGCGACACCGGGTTCCTGCTGATGGCCGGATGGCTGCTCTGGCGGCCCCGCACCCGGCTGTCGGTGGACGGCTGGCTGGCGAGCTGACCCCACCCGCCCCCCCACGACCCCGCCCGCCGCCACGACCCCGCCCTACATCCCGCACCCCGACGAAGGCCCCCGACCGTGGACGTCAACGCAATGAGCGAGAAGAACCGAGAAGGCAAGCGCACCGCCCGCGAGCGGATGCTGGAGCAGCGGGCGGCCGAGGAGGCCACCTCCAAGCGCAGGAAGAAGCTGATCGTCGGCGGTTCCGTGCTCGCGGTGATCGCCGCCGCCGTGATCACCGGCGTCGTGGTGCAGAACCAGCGCTCCAAGCCGGAGACGCCCACCGCCGCCCCGGCCGGGACGATCGGCGACAAGAACCTGGTCATCCCCGTCGGCGCCGCAGACGCGCCCTCCGTCCTCACGGTCTACGAGGACCCGCGCTGCCCCGCCTGCGGCACCTTCGAGCGCGAGTTCTCGTCCACCATCGACCAGATGGAGGACGCCGGGAAGATCTACACGAACTACCACATCGTGTCGTTCATCGACCGGGCCGTGGGCGGCAAGGGCTCCAGGACCGCCGCCAACGCGCTCGGCTGCGCCCAGGACGCCGGGCACTTCCGGGACTTCCACGACGTGCTGTACCGCAACCAGCCGGACGAGACCAACGACGCCTTCGGCGACAAGAACACGCTGCTCGGCCTCGCCAAGCAGGTCAACGGCCTGGACACGCCCGAGTTCCAGGCCTGCGTCAACGACAACAAGTTCGGCGGGTGGGTGTCCGCGGTGCAGCAGGACTTCGACAAGTCCAGCTTCAAGTCCACCCCGACGGTGCTGCTCAACGGCCAGCCGATCTACCCGAAGAACGGCAGCGAGGAGATCACCCCCGCCAACCTGGCGAAGTGGGTGGACGCCGCGAACCAGGGCAAGCAGCTGGGCACGCCGGGTTCGCACGGGCAGAGCCCGGCGCCGACCAGCGCCGCCTCGGAGGCCAACAACCCGTCGCCGACGCCCGGCTGAGCCCGTTCCACCGTGCCGCCCCCTTCCCGTCCGGAGGGGGCGGCGCCGTCCGTTGTTCGGTTTCTGTGACCCCAGGGGTGTCCGAGCGGGCCGCCGGACCCTGTAGCGTCGGAACTGCCATGGATATCGCCTACATTCCCAGCCCGTCGCGGGGCGTCCTGTACCTCGGACCGATCCCGCTGCGCGCCTACGCCTTCTGCATCATCCTCGGTGTCGTCGTCGCCGTCTGGCTCGGCAGCAAGCGCTGGGTCGCCCGGGGCGGTGCCAAGCACACCGTCGGCGACATCGCCGTGTGGGCCGTGCCGTTCGGCCTGGTCGGCGGCCGCCTGTACCACGTGATCACCGACGGCGGCCGACTGTACTTCGCCGAGGGGAAGAACCCCTGGGACGCCCTCAAGATCTGGGAGGGCGGCCTCGGCATCTGGGGCGCGGTCGCGCTGGGCGCGGTCGGCGCCTGGATCGGTGCCCGCCGCCGGGGCGTGCCGCTGCCCGCGTACGCCGACGCCATCGCGCCGGGCATCGCGCTCGCGCAGGCGCTGGGCCGCTGGGGCAACTACTTCAACCAGGAGCTGTACGGCCGGTCGACCACCCTGCCGTGGGGCCTGGAGATCGACAAGACGCTGGCGAACGGCGAGGTCGTGAAGGGCGTCTACCACCCGACCTTCCTGTACGAGTCGCTGTGGTGCGTCGGTGTCGCGCTGCTGGTGATCTGGGCGGACCGCCGCTTCACGCTGGGCCACGGCCGGGCGTTCGCACTGTACGTGGCCGCGTACACGGTGGGCCGGTTCTGGATCGAGTGGCTGCGGATCGACGACGCCCACGTCTACTTCGGCCTGCGGCTGAACGACTGGGTGTCCATCGCGGTGTTCGCGGGTGCGGTGGCGTACTCCGTGATCGTGGGCCGGACGCGGCCCGGGCGGGAGGACCCGGCGAGCATCGACCCGGCCGCGCACCTGGCGGAGGACGCCGAGCCCGCCGACAAGGGCGGGAAGGGCGCCGGGGAGAAGGCCGACGGGAAGGCTGTGGACAAGGCCGACGGGAAGCCGGTGCTGCGCGAGCCGGCCGGGCCCGTGGATGGGGAACCGGCCGCCGGGACGGCCGGCAAGGACGCCAAGAACCCGATCTGACCAGGGGTTTCCCCCGCCTGAGGCCACCCTTCGCGAACGCCGCGAAGGGTGGCCTCAGTGGTGTTCGGGCAGCCTTACTTTGCTGGAAATGCCCAGGTCAGGCGGGCTACGGTCAAGGCCGAGGAACGACGACCGAGGGGAAGAACGATGAGTGCGACCGCTGTGGAGGCCGACGCCGGGCACCAGCCGCGGATACCCGCGGCCGACCACCACCGGGACGTCAACGGCGGCTGGCTGCGGCCGGCCGTGTTCGGCGCGGTGGACGGACTGGTGTCCAACTTCGCGCTGATGACCGGGGTGGTCGGCGGTGCGGCGTCCAACGGGACGGTGATCCTGACCGGACTGGCGGGCCTGGCGGCCGGTGCCTGCTCGATGGCGGCGGGGGAGTACACCTCGGTGGCCTCGCAGCGGGAGCTGGTGCAGGCCGAGATCGAGGTCGAGCGGCTGGAGCTGAGCCGCAACCCGCACGGCGAGCTGGCCGAGCTGGCCCAGCTGTACGTCTCGCGCGGGGTGGACCCCGAGCTGGCCCACGAGGTGGCCCGGCAGCTGTCCGCGGACCCGGAGCTGGCCCTGGAGGTGCACGCCCGCGAGGAGCTGGGCGTCGACCCGACCGACCTGCCCTCGCCGCTGGTGGCGGCCGGCTCGTCGTTCCTGTGCTTCGCGCTCGGCGCGCTGCTGCCGCTGCTGCCGTACCTGCTGGGGGCGACCACGCTGCTGCCCGCCCTGCTGCTGGCGGGGGCCGGGCTGTTCCTGTGCGGCGCGGTGGTGGCCCGGGTGACGGCCCGCAGCTGGTGGTTCAGCGGGCTGCGGCAGCTGGTGCTGGGCGGCGCGGCCGCCGGGGTGACCTACCTGCTCGGGTGGCTGATCGGCGGCCACGTGGGCTGAGCGCGGCAGTGCATGACTATGCTGACGAGTGCGTGACGTTTCACACATGAGCGCCGAGTGGCGCCTGGCAGTGTCTCATCATTCGGGCCCCCGAGCCGCGGATTCGCATCCGCGGACGGGCTCCCGGAATGGAATCCCAGGCACCCGTGATCGGCTTCCGTGGCGGGCCGGTTTCGCCCCTGTTTCAGGCCGTGGACGGTTGGGCACAATCGTCGGGACGTGCACTGTGGCGCGTCCTCTCACACACCCCTGACCTGCGCGTCGTCCCGCCATCTGGACGGGATATTTCCGCTTCTCGGGATCACGGGCATCATGTAACTTGCACGACACCGCACCATCGCATCAGGGCCAACGTCGTCCCTACTTGCACCAACTTGCCGAAAGACGACGACGGGAGAGCCGATGCTGTCTGCATCCATGCACTCCGCCAACGAGCCCCAGGCCGGCACCGCCCGCCGGCCCTACGCGCTCGTGCCGGATGCGCGACCTGCTGCTCAGGGCCTGTACGACCCGCGGAACGAGCACGACGCCTGTGGCGTCGGTTTCGTCGCCACGCTGACCGGCATCGCCGACCACACCATCGTCGAGCAGGCGCTGAACGTCCTGCGCAACCTGGAGCACCGCGGCGCCACCGGCGCCGAGCCCGACTCCGGTGACGGTGCGGGCATCCTGACCCAGGTCCCGGACGCCTTCCTGCGCGGGAAGGTCGACTTCGAACTCCCGGCCGCCGGCGCCTACGCCGTCGGCATCGCCTTCCTGCCGGACGAGGACGCCGCCGACGCCGCCGCCGTCGCGCAGGTCGAGGCCATCGCGGCCGAGGAGGACCTGACCGTCCTCGGCTGGCGCGACGTCCCCGTCACCCCCGACCTGCTCGGCGCCACCGCACGCGGCGTGATGCCGCGCTTCCGGCAGCTCTTCCTGGCGAAGGACGGCCTGGCCGGCATCGAGCTGGACCGGATCGCCTTCGTGGTCCGCAAGCGCGCCGAGCGCGAAGCCGGGCTGTACTTCCCGTCGCTGTCCGCGCGCACCATCGTCTACAAGGGCATGCTGACCACCGGCCAGCTCGAACCCTTCTTCCCCGACCTGTCGGACCGCACCTACGCCTCCGCGATCGGCCTGGTGCACTCCCGGTTCTCCACCAACACCTTCCCGAGCTGGCCGCTGGCCCACCCGTACCGCTTCGTCGCGCACAACGGAGAGATCAACACCGTCAAGGGCAACCGCAACTGGATGCGCGCCCGGGAGTCCCAGCTCGCCACCGACCTCATCCCCGCCAACAAGAACGGGCAGGGTCTGGAGCGGATCTTCCCGATCTGCACCCCCGAGCACTCCGACTCCGCCTCCTTCGACGAGGTCCTGGAACTGCTCCACCTCGGCGGCCGCTCGCTGCCGCACGCGGTGCTGATGATGATCCCGGAGGCGTGGGAGAACCACGCCACCATGAGCCCCGCCCGCCGCGCCTTCTACCAGTACCACTCCAACCTGATGGAGCCCTGGGACGGCCCGGCCTGCGTCACCTTCACCGACGGCACCCGGATCGGCGCCGTGCTCGACCGCAACGGCCTGCGCCCCGCCCGGTACTGGATCACCGAGGACGGCCTGGTCGTCCTCTCCTCCGAGGTCGGCGTGCTCGACATCGACCAGGAGAAGGTCGCCAAGAAGGGCCGCCTCCAGCCCGGCCGGATGTTCCTGGTGGACACCGTCGAGGGCCGCATCGTCGAGGACGAGGAGATCAAGTCCGCCCTCGCCGCCGAGCACCCCTACGAGGAGTGGGTCGAAGGCGGACAGATCCAGCTCGCCAAGCTCCCCGAGCGCGAGCACATCGCCCACACCCACGCCTCCGTCACCCGCCGCCAGCAGACCTTCGGCTACACCGAGGAGGAACTGCGCGTCATCCTCGCCCCGATGGCGCGCACCGGTGCCGAGGCGCTCGGCTCGATGGGCACCGACTCGCCCATCGCCGCGCTCAGCGAGAAGCCGCGACTGCTGTTCGACTACTTCGTGCAGCTCTTCGCGCAGGTCACCAACCCGCCGCTGGACGCCATCCGCGAGGAACTCGTCACCTCGCTGCTCTCCAACCTCGGCCCCGAGGGCAACCTGCTGGCCGCCGAGGCCGCGTCCTGCCGCTCGGTCGGCATCACCTTCCCGGTGATCGACAACGACGAGCTGGCCAAGCTGGTCCACATCAACGCCGACGGCGACCAGCCCGGCCTCAAGGCCGTCACGCTGTCCGGCCTCTACAAGGTCACCACCGGCGGCGAGGGCCTCGCCGCGCGGCTGGCCGAGATCGCCGCCGAGGCCGACGCGGCGATCGCCGACGGCGCCCGGATCATCGTGCTCTCCGACCGGCACTCCGACGCCGAGCACGCCCCGATCCCCTCCCTGCTGCTCACCTCGGCCGTCCACCACCACCTGATCCGCACCAAGCAGCGCACCCAGGTGTCCCTGCTCGTCGAGGCCGGCGACGTCCGCGAGGTGCACCACGTCGCCCTGCTGATCGGCTACGGCGCCGGGGCGGTCAACCCGTACCTGGCGATGGAGACCGTCGAGGACCTCGTCGCCCAGGGCGTCTTCATCCAGGGCCTCGAAGCCGAGAAGGCCATCAGGAACCTGATCAAGGCACTCGGCAAGGGCGTCCTCAAGGTCATGTCCAAGATGGGCATCTCGACCGTCGCCTCCTACCGCGGCGCCCAGGTCTTCGAGGCCATCGGCCTCGCCCAGGACCTCGTCGACGGCTACTTCGCCGGCACCACCACCAAGCTCGGCGGCATCGGCCTGGAGGAGATCGCCCGCGAGACCGCCGCCCGGCACGCCAAGGCGTACCCGGCCTCCGGCATCCCGGCCGCGCACCGCGCCCTGGAGATCGGCGGCGAGTACCAGTGGCGCCGCGAGGGCGAACCGCACCTGTTCGACCCGGACACCGTCTTCCGTCTCCAGCACGCCACCCGCAACCGCCGGTACGACATCTTCAAGCAGTACACGGACCGGGTGAACGAGCAGTCCGAGCGGCTGATGACCCTGCGCGGCCTGTTCCGACTGGACGGCCTCGACCGGGAGCCGATCCCGGTCGAGGAGGTCGAGCCCGTCTCCGAGATCGTCAAGCGCTTCTCCACCGGCGCCATGTCCTACGGCTCGATCTCGCGCGAGGCCCACGAGACCCTGGCCATCGCGATGAACCGCCTCGGCGGCAAGTCCAACACCGGCGAGGGCGGCGAGGACCCGGACCGCCTGTACGACCCGGAGCGCCGCTCCGCGATCAAGCAGGTCGCCTCCGGCCGCTTCGGCGTCACCTCCGAGTACCTGGTCAACGCCGACGACATCCAGATCAAGATGGCCCAGGGCGCCAAGCCCGGCGAGGGCGGCCAGCTGCCCGGCCACAAGGTCTACCCGTGGGTCGCCAGGACCAGGCACTCCACCCCCGGCGTCGGCCTGATCTCCCCGCCCCCGCACCACGACATCTACTCGATCGAGGACCTCGCCCAGCTGATCCACGACCTCAAGAACGCCAACCCGGCGGCCCGCATCCACGTGAAGCTGGTCTCCGAAGTCGGCGTCGGCACGGTCGCGGCGGGCGTCTCCAAGGCCCACGCCGACGTGGTCCTGGTCTCCGGACACGACGGCGGCACCGGCGCCTCGCCGCTCACCTCGCTCAAGCACGCCGGCGGCCCCTGGGAACTCGGACTCGCCGAGACCCAGCAGACCCTGCTGCTCAACGGGCTGCGCGACCGCATCGTCGTCCAGACCGACGGCCAGCTGAAGACCGGCCGCGACGTCGTGATCGCCGCGCTGCTCGGCGCCGAGGAGTTCGGCTTCGCGACCGCCCCGCTGGTCGTCTCCGGCTGCATCATGATGCGCGTCTGCCACCTGGACACCTGCCCGGTCGGCGTCGCCACCCAGAACCCGGTGCTGCGCGAACGGTTCTCCGGCAAGCCCGAGTTCGTCGTCAACTTCTTCGAGTTCATCGCCGAGGAGGTCCGGGAGATCCTGGCCTCGCTGGGCCTGCGCTCGATCGAGGAGGCCGTCGGCCACGCCGAGCACATCGACGCCCGGGCCGCGATCGACCACTGGAAGGCCGCCGGGCTCGACCTCGCCCCGCTGTTCCACGTGCCGGAGCTGCCCGAAGGGGCCGCCCGCCACCGCACCACCGCCCAGGACCACGCGCTCGACAAGGCCCTGGACAACCAGCTCATCGAGCTCGCCCAGGACGCCCTGGAGCGCGGCGAGACCGTCCGCATCGAGCTGCCGATCCGCAACGTCAACCGCACCGTCGGCACCATGCTCGGCCACGAGGTCACCAAGCGGTACCGCGGCGAGGGCCTGCCGGAGGGGACCATCGACGTCACCTTCACCGGTTCCGCCGGGCAGTCCTTCGGCGCGTTCCTGCCGCGCGGCGTGACCCTGCGACTGGAGGGCGACGCCAACGACTACGTCGGCAAGGGCCTCTCCGGCGGCGTCATCGTCGTCCGCCCGGCCCGCGAGGCGGCCGCCATCGGCAACGACGCGCAGAACCACGTCATCGCCGGCAACACCATCGGCTACGGCGCCACCTCCGGCCGCGTCCACCTGCGCGGCAAGGCCGGTGAGCGCTTCGCCGTCCGCAACTCCGGGGCCACCCTCGTCGTCGAGGGCGTGGGCGACCACGGCCTGGAGTACATGACCGGCGGCCGGGTCGTCGTCCTCGGCGAGACCGGACGCAACCTCGCGGCGGGCATGTCCGGCGGCATCGCGTACGTCCTGGACCTGCGCCCCGCCAATGTCAACGACGGCATGGTGGGCATCGAGGCCCCCACCGCCGCCGACCGCGACTGGCTGCGCGAGACCGTGCAGCAGCACTACGAGGAGACCGGCTCCACCGTCGCCGCCGAGCTCCTGGCGGACTGGGGCAGCGGGGTCTCCCGCTTCTCCAAGATCATGCCGACCGACTACAAGGCAGTGCTCGCCGCCAAGGACGCCGCTGAGCGCGACGGCCTCTCCGAGGCCGAGACCACCGCGAAGATGATGGAGGCGGCTAATGGCTGACCCCAAGGGCTTCCTGACCACGCCCAAGCAGCTGGCGGAGCGCCGCCCGGTCGACGTCCGGATCAAGGACTGGAACGAGGTCTACGTCGAACGCAGCCTCCTGCCGATCATCACCAAGCAGGCCGGCCGCTGCATGGACTGCGGCATCCCCTTCTGCCACAACGGCTGCCCGCTCGGCAACCTCATCCCCGAGTGGAACGACCTCGCCTACCGGGACGACTTCGTCGGCGCCATCGAGCGGCTCCACGCCACCAACAACTTCCCGGAGTTCACCGGCCGCCTCTGCCCGGCCCCGTGCGAGTCCGCGTGCGTCCTCGGCATCAACCAGGACGCGGTGACCATCAAGAACGTCGAGGTCACCATCATCGACAAGGCCTGGGACCGCGGCGGGGTCACCCCGCAGGTGCCCGAGCGGCTCTCCGGCAAGACCGTCGCCGTCGTGGGCTCGGGACCGGCCGGCCTCGCCGCCGCCCAGCAGCTCACCCGGGCCGGGCACACCGTCGTCGTGTACGAGCGCGCCGACCGGATCGGCGGGCTGCTGCGCTACGGCATCCCCGAGTTCAAGATGGAGAAGCGCCACATCAACCGCCGCATCGAGCAGATGCGGGCCGAGGGCACCCGGTTCCGCACCGGCGTCCACGTCGGCGAGGACATCACCGGACAGCAGCTGCGCGAGCGCTTCGACGCCGTGGTCGTCGCGGCCGGCGCCACCACCGCCCGCGACCTGCCGGTGCCCGGACGCGAGCTCAAGGGCGTCCACCAGGCCATGGAGTACCTGCCGCTGGCCAACAAGGTGCAGGAAGGCGACTTCGTGGAGTCGCCGATCAGCGCCAAGGGCAAGCACGTCGTCGTGATCGGCGGCGGCGACACCGGCGCGGACTGCGTCGGCACCGCGCACCGGCAGGGGGCGGCCTCCGTCACCCAGCTGGAGATCATGCCCCGGCCCGGTGAGGAACGGCCCGGGCACCAGCCGTGGCCGACCATGCCGATGACGTACAAGGTCACCTCCGCCCACGAGGAGGGCGGCGAGCGGGTCTACTCCGTCAACACCACCCGCTTCACCGGCGACCAGGACGGCAACGTCCAGGAACTGCACCTCGTCGAGGTGGAGTTCAAGGACGGCCGGTTCGAGCCGGTGCCCGGCACCGAGCGGGCCATCCCCGCGCAGCTCGTCACCCTGGCCATGGGCTTCACCGGGACGGACGTGCGCAACGGACTGGTCGAGCAGCTGGGAGCGGACCTCGACGCGCGCGGTAACATTGCCCGTGATGGCCGGTTCGCCACCAATGTCGATGGCGTGTACGTCTGCGGAGACGCCGGCCGTGGCCAGTCGCTGATCGTCTGGGCCATCGCGGAAGGCCGTTCGGCCGCAGCCGCGGTGGACAGGTACCTGGGCGGCAAGACCCCGCTTCCCGCCCCCATCCGGCCCACCGACCGCCCCCTGGTGGTCTGACGGACGGACGGTCTCCGACCGGCCCCCACCGAACGCCCGGCGCCGCATCGCCGGGAGCTCAACCCGCTGCCCCCGCCAGTGTCGCCGGGCCAACGCGGTCTCCTGGCGCCTGCCCTCTTCCCCGACCAGTTGGAGGGCGGGCGCCGTCGCGTTCTCCGCAGGACCCGACCCCGCAACCGCGACGACCCCCGGACACCCGGGGCCCGTCTCCCGGATCCCGACCGGAGCCGACCGCAACCCCCACGGTTCGCAAGGCAGCGGACTGTTGTTCGTCGGTGCCAGGTGGCAGACTGCGGCCGACGGCCGGGGGGCTGGGCGAGTGCGGAGGACGACTTCGATGGGCACGACTCAGGCAGGCGGGGGCGCCACCGTACGGCGTCTGCAGCTCGGCACCCAGCTGCGCAAGCTCCGCGAGGCCAGAGGCGTCAGCAGGGAGGAAGCCGGATACTCGATCCGGGCCTCCGAATCCAAGATCAGCCGGATGGAACTCGGCCGGGTCGGCTTCAAGGAACGGGACGTCGCCGACCTGCTGACCCTCTACGGAGTCGAGGCCGAACAGGAACGCGCCACCGTCCTCGGCCTGCTGCGCGAAGCCAACGCCAGCTCCTGGTGGCACGAGTACGGAGACGTGCTGCCCGGCTGGTTCCAGAACTACCTGGGCCTGGAGGAGGCCGCGGCCGAGATCCGCAGCTACGAGGTCCAGTTCGTCCACGGGCTGCTCCAGACCGCCGACTACGCCCGCGCCGTGGTCACCGCCGGCTGCCACGCCAACGGGCCGGAGGAGATCGAGCGCCGCGTCGACGTACGGCTCAAGCGGCAGGCGGTCCTGACCGGCGAGCGGGCACCGCACCTGGTCGCCGTCCTGGACGAGGCCGCGCTGCGCCGACCCTGGGGCGGACCGGAGCTGATGCGGGGCCAGCTGGACCGGCTGCTGGAGGCCGGCGAACTGCCCAACGTCCGGATCCAGGTGCTGCCGCTGGGCAACGCCGGACTGAGCGCGGAGAGCGGCGCCTTCACCGTCCTGGGCTTCTCCGAGGCCGAGTTGGCGGACGTGGTGTACCTGGAACAGTTCACCACCGCGCTCTACCTCGACAAGCCCGGCGAGGTGGCCGAGTACCGCAAGGCGATGGACGACCTGCTCGCCGACAGCCTGAGCCCGGAGCGGACCCGCGACCTGCTGCACGCGGTGCGCCAAGAGCTCTGATCCGTCAGTACGATGATTTTCCATCAGGTCGGTGCATGAGAGGGAACAGATGTCGTACTTCTCCGAGTTGGCGCTGCAGTACATCGATGGCGAGTGGCGCAGCGGCAGCGGCTCCTGGGACATCGTCGACGTCGATCCCTACACCGGTGACAAGCTCGCCACCATCACCGTCGCCACCGTCGCCGAGGTCGACCAGGCCTACCGCGCCGCCGAGCGCGCCCAGAAGGCGTGGGCCGCCGCCAACCCGTACCAGCGGCGGCTGGTCTTCGAGCGCGCGCTGCGGCTGCTGGAGGAGTGCGAGCCGGAGATCGTCCAGGCGATCATGCTCGAACTCGGCGGCACCGCGCTGAAGGCGGGCTTCGAGCTGTCGCTGGTCAAGGACGTGCTGCGGGAGTGCCTGCACCTGTCGGTGGCCGCCGAGGGCCGGCTGCTGGCCTCGCCCGCCCACGGCCGGGAGAACCGGCTCTACCGGCTGCCGGTCGGCGTCGTCGGCGTGATCAGCCCGTTCAACTTCCCGCTGTTCCTGGCGCTCAAGGCCGTCGCCCCGGCGCTCGCGCTCGGCAACGGCGTCGTCCTCAAGCCGCACCAGGAGACCCCGGTGGTCGGCGGCGGGCTGATCGCCAAGCTCTTCGAGGACGCGGGGCTGCCGCCCGGCCTGCTGAACGTGGTGGTCACCGACATCGCCGAGATCGGCGACAGCTTCCTGGAACACCCGGTGCCCAAGGTGATCTCCTTCACCGGCTCCGACAAGGTCGGCCGGCACGTCGCCACCGTCGCCGCCGCGCACTTCAAGCGGACGGTCCTGGAGCTCGGCGGCAACAGCGCGCTGATCGTGCTGGACGACGCCGACGTGGACCACGCCGTGGACGCCGCCGTGTTCAGCCGCTTCGTCCACCAGGGGCAGGTCTGCATGGCCGCCAACCGGGTGCTGGTGGACCGGAGCGTCGAGGCCGAGTTCACCGAGAAGTTCGTCGCCAAGGTCGCCTCGCTCACCGTCGGCGACCCCAAGGACCCGGCCACCCACATCGGCCCGCTGATCAACCCCGTCCAGGCCGACAACCTCCTCGCCAAGGTCGACCAGGCGGTCGCGGCCGGCGCCACCGCGCTGCTGCGCGGCGGCACGGTCGGCAGCCTGATGTCGCCGACGGTACTCACCGGCCTGGCGCAGGACGCGCCGATCCTGCGCAACGAACTCTTCGGCCCGGTCGTGCTGCTGGTGCCCTTCGACGGTGAGGACGAGGCCGTGCGGCTCGCCAACGACACCCCGTTCGGGCTCAGCGGCGCGGTGCACACCGCGAACGTCGAGCGCGGCGTGCGGCTCGCCCAGCGGATCGAGACCGGCATGATCCACGTCAACGGCGGCACCATCGCCGACGAGCCGGGCGTGCCCTTCGGCGGCGAGAAGCACTCCGGCGTCGGCCGCCTCAACGGCGAGTCCACGGTGGACGCCTTCACCACCGTGAAGTGGATCTCCGTCCAGCACGAGCGCGCGGTCTTCCCGTTCTGACCACGGGCCGCCGAACGGTCAGGGCCTCCTGGCGGCAGCCGCCAGGAGGCCCTCACTGCTTGACCGTTCAGACCCCGTAGCGGAGCAGGGTAGGTCAGGTCCGGGTTGCGCAGCTTGCCGACGTTCGGGGAGGCGAGGTCGGTGTTGCGCTGGGCATCATGCCGGCGGGTTCGTGTGCCTCGAACTGCCTGCGGATGAGCAGCAGGTTGCGTTGGTGGATCGCCGACGGACCGGCCGTCATGATGATCTCGTCACCGGAGATCTCGATCTTCCAACCGGCCGGAGGCGTGAGGCTCTGCGCGTGGGCCAGCGGCCGCGCGTGGCGCTCCGGGGTCTGGAACTCGCTCATGGCGCCATTCTTCCACCGGACGGGTCGGAAGGCCGTCGCCTGCGGGGCGACGGCCTTCCGGTGGGGTGCGGGTCAGAAGACCGGCTGGCCGGCGCGGACCAGGCGCCAGGAGTCGGTGAAGAAGTCCGCGGGGTCGATGGTGCCCTTGGCCTTCACCCAGGCGATCATGGTGTTGCGGATCTCGTCGGAGTTCGACCAGACCACCTTGGCCTTGGCGACGTGCGGGAAGTTGCCGCCGCCGTTGGCACGGTAGTTGTTGACGGCGAGGACGAACTCGGCGGCCGGGTCGATCGGCTTGCCCTGGAAGGACAGGTTGACGATCCGCTGGCCCTTCGGCTGGGCGATGTCGATGTCGTAGCTCAGGCCGTAGACCGAGTCGTAGTTGTAGTCCGGGGTGGCCTCGGCACCGGTCAGCTTGTCCTTGTCGACCGGGGCGCCCGGGGCGAGCTGGTTGTAGTACTTGACCGAGTACTCGAGGTAGTCCTTGAGCTGGGCGCCCGTCATGATGCGGGCCTCCAGGGTGTTCTCGTAGATGTAGAGGCCCGCGGCGTCGCGCAGCTTGACCTGACCGGACGGGATCAGGGCGGTGCGGTTGAACGGGGCGGCCTGGGCGAGCACCGGGAGGTTGGCGTACTGCCCGCCCGCCAGCGCGGCCTTGACGGCGTCGGCCTGGACCCGGCCGATCAGGTCGATGATCGGGGTGGCCTTGAAGGGTGCCTCGGCGATCGAGAGCGCGATCTTGCTGGTGCCGATGTTCTGGTTGACGTACGCGACGACCTTCTTGTGCTGCTCGGCGATCGCGTTGGTGATCTCCGGGTTCTCCGGCACCGTGTTGGAGTTCAGCAGCCGGGAGGAGACCGAGGTGACCTTCCAGGCACCGGCCGCGAACTCGACCTCGAAGTCGAAGCAGGTCAGCCGCTGGCCGTAGCAGAGCGGCTCGGAGAGCACGACCGTCCGGCCGGTCTTCTTGTTGACGACCAGGCGCTGCGCGACCTCCTTGTGGGCGTGGCCCACCAGCACCGCGTCGATGTCGGGGACGGTCTCCGCCAGGGCCACCGAGACGTTCTCGGCCCACGGCAGCTGGTCGCCCCAGGTGGTCGCCTCGTCGCAGCCCGAGTGCGCCGAGACCACGATGACGTCCGCGCCCGCGGCCTTCATCTTCGGCACCCAGGTGGCGGCGGTCTCGACGATGCCGGGGAAGACCATCTTGCCGCTGACGTTGGCCTTGTCCCAGATCGCGATGCCCGGGTTGGTGAGGCCGAGGATGCCGACCCGCACCGGACGGCCGCCGCCCAGGCGCAGCTCCTTGATCACGTACGGCTTGAAGGCCGGCTTCTCGTTCTTGGCGTTCAGCGCGTTGGCGCCCAGCAGCGGGAACTCCAGCTGGTCCTGGTAGGCCTTCAGGAGCGGGATGCCGTAGTTGAACTCGTGGTTGCCGAGCGCGGCGGCGTCGTACTCCATGAGGTTCATGGCGACGGCCATCGGGTGGTCCGGCACGGTGTTCGCCTCGGTGTCGATCGACTCGATCCGGGCGTAGTAGTAGGACAGCTGGGTGCCCTGGATGGTGTCACCGGAGTCGATCAGCAGGCAGCGGTCCCAGCCCTTCTCCTCGCGCACCTGGTTGGCCAGGGTGGAGATCTTGGCGAGGCCGACCGCGTTGTGGCCCTTGTCGGTGTACTCGGCGTCGGTGAAGTAGTCCCAGTTGAGCACCCGGCCGTGCAGGTCGGTGGTGCCCATCACGGTGAAGGCCTGCTTGTGCGGCTGGGGCCGGCCCTTGGCGGCCGCCGTGTCCGGCTGGGCGGCCGCGGCGGAGGGGGCGGCGGCCAGGGCGGCACCGCCGGCCAGGGCGGCGCCGGCGGCGGTGGCGGCGGACCGGGTGACGAAGTCACGGCGGTTCAGGGGCATGGACGACTCTCCCGAGTGGGACCGACGGCGGATGGGCCGTCAACTGGCATTCGTTGACAGGTGTGCGTGTACGCGTCGACGCGCGTAGAAGGACGCGCGTAGAAGTGTGCCGTGCGGGTCGGGGCGCTGGATAGCCCCCGGACCTGTCCAGGAGGTGAGATCTTAACGACTCGTTCGTGACGGGACGGGGGAGGTACCGGGTGGTAGGGCGGAGGGCGGACTTCCGGAGACCGACTCCGGGACAGGGGCGAACGTCGGGCTCCGGGGGGCGTCGGCTTCCGAGGGGCGGCTCCGGGACGGGCGGGCGGGAGGCCGCCGCCATCCCGGGGCGGACGGTCGGTCAGGACAGTTCGGCCGTGAGCCGGTCGACCTCGCGGCCCAGCTGGACCGCCGGATCCGGATCACCCGGCCCCGCCCAGGGCTGCCAGGTCCGCGCCCGCAGGTAGCCGGCCACCGCCACCGGCAGCCGGTGCCGGACGATCCGCTCCGCCACCGGCCCCGGGCCTGCCGCCCGCAGCGCCGCCAGCAGGGCGTCCACCCGGGCCGAGGGCGGCAGCGGCACCGTGTCCAGGTAGGCGGCCAGCGCCACCAGCTCCGGATCGGGTGTGGGGGCCGGCTCGGGCTCGGGCGTGGGCTTGGGCTTCGGCTCGGGCTCGGGCTCGGGCTCGGGCGCCGGAGGCCGCGGCTCCTCGAGCCCCGGCACCCGCGCGCCGGGCAGCTCGGGTGCACCGGGATCCGGCCCCGGGCCCGGGCGGGGCCCCGGACCGGGCGTCAGCAGCGCGCCCACCCCGTACAGCCCCGCCACGACCCCCGGCCACCAGGCCCCGCCCAGCCCGGCGAAGTGCAGCCCCAGGCCGACCGCGCCACCCGCGCAGCCGACCAGGTTCCTGGCCGACTCCAGGTAGCGCAGCACCCGGGGGCCGAACCCGTCACTGGTAGCCACGGATCTCCTCGAACACCCCGTCCAGCGAACCCGTCCCGTCGAACAGCTTGCCGCCGCTCAGGTCCGCGATCCCCTGGAGCTGGCCCACCGCCGCCTCCCCGAACTTGATCGGGAACACCGGGATCGACCTCTCCCCGGCCGGCAGCGCGTCGTGGAAGCGCTTGAAGTCGCCGTCCGTCGCACCGGCGTTGCTCTCCCCGTCGGTCATCAGCACGATCGAGGTGAACCGGTCGTCACCGGCCGCCGCCTGCTGACGCTCGATCACCCGGTACGCCTCCTCCAGCGAGGAGTACACCGCCGTCCCGCCCTCGGCCGCCAGCGACTGCACGTCCGCCTGGATCGACGCCAACTCCGCCTGCGGGCCCGGCTGGCTCCCGGTGGCCGGCACCACGTGGGTCTTGGTCCACTTCACCTCGGAGGCGAAGGAGAGCAGCGTGATCTCCTCGCGGTCCCGGAAGCGGCGCACCCCGCGGGTGTCGTCCGCCCCGGTCAGCCGGCCCAGCGCGCTCTTCAGCGCCGCGATCCGCGAGCCCTCCATCGAGCCCGAGGTGTCCAGCACGTACACCGTCCGGGACGGGCGGCGCAGCTCGTTCTGGTACGCGGCCAGCAGGCCGTCCGCGACCGCCCTGGTTCCCGGGAACGGCAGCTCCTTGCGGCGGTCCGCGGGCAGCCCGGCCGCCGGGGTCACGCCCGCCGTCACCGGGCGGCGCAGCGTCGCCTCGGAGATGCGTTTCTGCACGTCCTCCTTGAGCAGGTACGCCGTCAGCCGCTGGAAGGAGTCGCGCTGCTCCGGTGCGGCCGAGGACATCAGCCCGAGCGGGTAGTCCGCCGACACCACGCCGTCCAGCGGCCGCACCACGGTCAGCTGCTGCTGCGGCGGCAGCGTCCGGTTCAGCGACAGCAGCACCGACTCGTAGTTCACCAGCGCGCCCACCGTGCCCGACTCGGCCCGGCTGTACGCCTGCGCCAGCCAGCCGGAGGAACCGGAGGTCAGCTTCTGGCCCTTGAAGAACTGCTTCAGCTGCGGCGAGGCCTTCTGCACGTCCGCGTCGGTCAGCGCCGCGCCCGCGCCGGAGAAGGCCGAGGCCACCGCGACGAGCGTGGAGAAGCCCGAGTTGGAACGGGACGGGTCGGCCATCCCGTACGCCAGCCTGCCGGCCGCGGCCGCGTCCCCGACCTGCGCCCAGGTGACCTTCGAGCCGTCGCCCCAGCCGAGTTCGCCGAGCGTCGAGGAACGCACCCCGATCGCCACCGGCGAGACCATCACCGGGATCTCGGAGACCACCTTGGACCGGCCGGCCGGATCGAGCCGCAGGTACTGGTCGGACGGGAACCACACGGCGTCGTACTTGCCGTCGGCCCGGCCCGAGGCGACGGTGTCCGCGCCGTCCAGGGTGCCCGTCCAGGAGAACTGCACGGTCACCCCGGTGGCCTTGCGGGCCTCCTCCAGGACCGGTGCCAGGTCCTGGAGTTCACTGCCCGCCAGGACGCGCAGCACCCCGGGGCGGGCCGTCTCGGCGGGCGGGCCGCTGGGGTCGGGGCCCGGCCCGGAGCCGGAGCCGCCGGAGGTGCAGGCGGTCGCCGCGACGAGCACGGCGGCCAGCGCGGCCACGAGCCGGCCGCGCCGCTTCTTCGGGATGGTCACTTGGTCCCCTTCGCCGCGGCGGTCAGCTTGATCAGGTTGTCCAGCGAGGGCAGGGTCGCCTGCTTGATCCTGGCGGCGTTCAGATCGGGGGCGAAGGTCGGTTTCCTGTCCCGCATCAGGTTCGCGAAGGCCTCCGGCTTGGCCTGCGGCCGCAGGCCGAACCTGGCCTCCAGGCCGCGCAGCACCTCGTCGTTCTGGAGGACGTCGGCGAGCCTGCGGCCGTTGTCGGTGTGGGCCACGACGGTGTGGTCCGAGTAGACCGTGGTGTCCGGGTACAGCACGACCATGTCGCCGGTGGGCTTGCCCTGCAGCGACAGGGCGGCGGCCTGCGACTCGTACGCGAAGATCAGCGGGCTGCCGATGCCCGCGCCGAAGTCCCGGAACGGCTCGTCGCTGCTGCTCTTCTGGATGCCCTGCAGCGCGTTCGCGGTGTGCAGGACGTCCTTGACGGCGGCGACGCCGGCGTCGTCCGACACCACCTGGTGGTTGTTCGCGATGTACGAGAGCAGCGCGAGGTACATCGCCCCGGAGGACGAGCTCTCCGGGTCGGTGGTGGTCACGAAGAGCTGGCCGGACAGCTCCGGGTGCTCGCGGGCACCCGCCAGGTCCTCCCATCTGCGGTTGCTCCGCAGCGCGTTGACGTACTCGTCCATCCGGAACGTCCAGATGCCGGTGGAGTCCTTGTCGGCCAGCTTGTTCTGCTTCAGGACGTCGGCCACCGGCTGGTGGGCCACGATCACCAGCGGCGAGTAGAACGGCACCGGCGGGGAGTCCTTCAACTTCCAGATGCGCTGGATCTCCTGGGCCGGTGCCGCGCTCGCCGGGAAGGCGAAGTCGAGCCCCGGGGTCTTGTCCGCCTGGTCGCTCATCGTCCAGGAGCCGGTCGAGTCCGCCCGGACCTCCAGGCCCTGCTTCGCCAACTCGGCCCTGACCTCGTCGTTCTCGAAGAAGGCGCGCTTCTCCGAGCCGATCAGGCCGGTGACGGCGACCGTCCTGGTGTCCTTCTTCGGGTCGTCGTCGGGGATCAGCGCGAAGGCGACCCCGCCCAGCAGCGCCAGGGCCGCAACCACCCCCAGTGCGCGTCGCATACCGAACGCCTCCCCCTCGTCCGCTACTTCGTCCGGGTGGTGACCCGGGGCGCCCGGGCAGCCACCCGGGGGTGACGAGCGTCCCGCCGGGCGGGGAGCGGGGGAGGAAGCGGCGGTGAACCAGGGGTGAACACCCCTTCACGGAATCGCATCGACGGGCGGTGTGACGGGGGCGCGCAGGGCGTGCGGAGAGCGCGCGGCGAAGCGCGTTCGCACTGCGGTCCGAGGATGTGTCAGATTGTTCAACTCGCCTTACGCAAACGGTCATCCCGCAGTCCGGGCCCGCGTCGCGGTTACGCACCGGTAATGCCTAGTCTCAGCACTATGCGCCGAGCAAAAATCGTCTGCACCCTCGGGCCCGCCACCGACTCGTACGACCGGATCAAGTCCCTGGTCGACGCCGGGATGGACATCGCCCGACTGAACCTCAGCCACGGCTCGCACGCCGAACACGAGGAACGCTACCGCCGCGTCCGCAAGGCCGCCGACGAGACCGGCCGCAGCGTCGGCATCCTCGTCGACCTTCAAGGCCCGAAGATCCGGCTCGACACCTTCGCCCACGGACCCGTACTCCTCGAACGCGGCGACGAGTTCACCATCTCCACCGACAAGGGCGTCGTGGGGGACAAGGACCGCTGCGGAACCACCTACTCCGGGCTCGCCGCCGACGTCAGCCGCGGCGAGCGCATCCTGGTCGACGACGGCCGGGTCACCCTGGAGGTCGTCGCCGTCGACGGCCCGCACGTGCGGTGCCTCGTCATCGAGGGCGGGCTGGTCTCCGACCACAAGGGCCTCAACCTCCCCGGCGTCGCCGTCTCCGTCCCCGCGCTCAGCGACAAGGACGTCGCCGACCTGCGGTGGGCGCTGCGGACCGGGGCCGACCTCGTCGCGCTCTCCTTCGTCCGCAGCGGGCGGGACGTCGAGGACGTCCACCGGATCATGGCGGAGGAGGGGCGCCGCGTCCCGGTCATCGCCAAGATCGAGAAGCCGCAGGCGGTGGAGAACCTGGAATCCGTCGTCGACGCCTTCGACGGGATCATGGTGGCCCGCGGCGACCTGGGCGTGGAGATGCCCCTCGAACAGGTCCCGCTGGTCCAGAAGCGCGCCATCAAGCTCGCCCGCCGCAACGCCAAGCCGGTCATCGTCGCGACCCAGATGCTCGACTCGATGATCAACGCCTCCCGGCCCACCCGCGCGGAGGCCTCCGACGTCGCCAACGCCGTCCTGGACGGCACCGACGCCGTGATGCTCTCCGGGGAGACCTCCGTCGGCAAGTACCCGGTCGAGACGGTCAAGACCATGGCCCGGATCGTCGAGGCCGCCGAGAACGACATCCTCGCGGCCGGACTGCTGCCCCTGATCACCGGCGGCAAGCCGCGGACCCAGGGCGGCGCCGTCGCCCGCGCGGCCGCCGAGATCGGCGACTTCCTGCACGCCAAGTACCTCATCGCCTTCACCCAGTCCGGCGACACCGCGCGCAGGCTCACCCGCTACCGCTCGCCCATCCCGGTGCTCGCCTTCACCTACGAGCCCGCCGTCCGCAGCCAACTCGCGCTCACCTGGGGGGTGGAGACCTTCCTCGGTCCGTTCGCCCCGACGACCGACCAGATGGTCGAACAGGTCGACGCGGCGCTGCTGTCGCTGGGCCGCTGCCAGAAGGGCGACATCGTCGTCATCACCGCCGGCTCGCCGCCCGGCCTGGCCGGCTCCACCAACCTCGTCCGCGTCCACCACGTGGGAACCCTGGACGCCTGAGCGACCTTCGATCGGCGGCGCGGCCCTTCCGGGGCCGTGCCGCCGTCAGTACTTGGGCCCGATGTGGGCGTCCATGAGGGCGACGGAGTCCTTGCGGGCGACGGAAACGTTCGTGGCGCCAGTGGGGCGCGAAGCGGCCTTCCAGTGGACGCCGACGAACGTCGAGGGTGGCGGCGAAGAGGCCGATGATGTCGGTCGAGGTGTCGGGGAAAAGTAACGCGGGTACTCGTAGCGCTTCGTGACGCCGCGCACGGTGTGGGTCGTCCGGTCGGTGATGCGGCAGCCGTCGGAGTGGATCAGGCCACGCAGGAACTCCCAGGGGTGGGCGTCGACGACCTCCTGCTGCCCCGGCGTGAGGACGATCGGCCGCCGGTGCTTCGGGCCGGGCCCGTGCTGGGGGAAGAGGCAGGGCCAGTGCTTGCTGGTGCTGACGACGCTGGTACAGCCGGGCGCCTGGATCCGGTTGACCTTGTTGTGCGGCATGACGGCGGCGACGGCCCGCTCGCACTCGAGGATGAGGCCCGGCCAGGTGTCGCAGCATGCGATACGGAGGGCGTGGACCTGGCGGCGGCCCTCGCCGATGCAGCCGTCGCACAGATGGAGGCCGAGCAGGTAGGAGTACTGGGGGCGTGGCCTTGAGGGATCGAGTCGACCGCTGCGGACCGAGCATTCGGCGGTCATGCGTGGACCGGGCACCGCGCCGGATGCCCACTGGCGGATCGAGAAGCGGGAGATCCCGGTCGCACGACTCACCTGGCTGAAGGTCAGCCCGGAGGCGTGCAGATCGAGTGTCCCTGGCGTGCGGCCATGTCGTACGTACGGCCGAGCGTGTGCGAATCGCACGGGTAGATCTGGTGAATGCGGCGATTTTCATCCGGATTGATGAAGATCGCCAACGGTTAGGCTGGCCTAAGCGGCCTGCGAATCGAAGGTTAAGTGCCCCGAGTGGGATTCGAACCCACGCTGTATGGTGTTTGAGACCATCGCCTCTCCCGCTGGGCTACCGGGGCGCCCATGGATTCGAAGGTTCAACTTCGGACCCGCTGGTCTCAAACATACCGTGTCTGGGTACCCTCGTGCATGCAGTACCCCGCCGGAACTAGGAGCCCCGTGAGCACCGCCGACGAGCAGGCGCAGCCGCTTGAGACCGATACGCCCCAGATCACGCGGATTGTGATCGCCGAGGACGAGGCGCTGATCCGCCTCGACCTCAAGGAGATGCTCGAGGAGGAGGGGTACACCGTCGTCGGTGAGGCCGGCGACGGGGAGACGGCGGTGCGGCTCGTGGAGGAGCTGAAGCCGGACCTGGCGATCTTCGACGTGAAGATGCCGGTCCTCGACGGGCTCTCGGCTGCCGAGCAGATCCACGAGAAGCACCTGGCGCCGGTGCTGATGCTGACGGCGTTCTCGCAGCGGGAGCTGGTGGACCGGGCGCGCGATGCCGGGGCGATGGCGTACATCGTCAAGCCGTTCTCGAAGTCGGACCTGGTGCCGGCGATCGAGATGGCGGTGTCGCGGTACGCGGAGATGCGGGCGCTGGAGAAGGAGATCGGGGATCTCAGCCAGCGGCTGGAGACGCGGAAGCTGGTGGACCGGGCGAAGAGTGTGCTGCAGACCAAGTTCGGGCTGAACGAGCCGGCGGCCTTCCGGTGGATCCAGAAGACGTCGATGGACCGTCGGATGACGATGGCGGCGGTGGCCGAGGCGGTCATCGAGGAGGGCGAGGCCCAGGACCGCAAGAAGGCGGAAGAGGGCAAGTCCGAGTAACGCGCGTACGAAGGCCCGGCAGAACGTTTCTGCCGGGCCTTTCGCGTCCGCGGAGGGCTCAGTCCTCGCCGAGGTAGGCCTTCCGCACGGACTCGTCGTGCAGGAGGTCGGCGCCCGTGCCGGAGAGGACGATGCGGCCGGTCTCCATGACGTAGCCGCGGTCGGAGAGGGAGAGGGCCGCCTGGGCGTTCTGCTCGACCAGGAGGATGGTCGTACCGGACGACTTCAGTTCCACGATGGTGGACATGATCTTCTGCATCATCAGCGGGGAGAGCCCCATCGAGGGCTCGTCCAGCATGAGCAGCTTGGGCTGGGACATCAGCGCCCGCCCCATCGCGAGCATCTGCTGCTCGCCGCCGGAGAGCGTCCCGGCGGCCTGGCGGCGCCGTTCGCCGAGGATCGGGAACAGGCCGTAGGCCCGCTCGACGTCCGCGGCGATGCCGGCCGCGTCGGTGCGCAGGAAGGCGCCGAGGAGGAGGTTCTCCTCGATGGTCATCCGGGGGAAGATGTGCCGGCCCTCGGGGGAGTGGGCGAGGCCGAGGGCGACGATCCGGTGGGCGGGGACGGTCGAGAGGTCCTGGCCGTCGAAGGTGATCCGCCCGGCGGTGGGCTTGAGCAGGCCGGACAGCGTGCGCAGGGTGGTGGTCTTGCCGGCGCCGTTGGTGCCGATGAGGGTGGTGACCTCGCCCTGCTCGACGGTGAAGCTGATGCCCTTGACGGCTTCGATCTTGCCGTAGGCGACGCGGAGGTCCTGGACCTCGAGAAGTGCGGTCACTGGTCGGACTCCGTAACGTTCTCCGGGGCGGCCGGGGCGGCCGGGGCGGCCGGGTCGGTGCCTTCGAGCGGGGCTCCCAGGTAGGCGGTGATGACGCGTTCGTCGTTCTGGACGGTCTCGCGGTCGCCCTCGACGATCTTCTGGCCCTGGACGAGCACCGCGGTGCGGTCGCAGAGGTTGAAGATGAACCGCATGTCGTGCTCGATGACGAGGATGGAGATCCCCTTGTCGCGGATCGCGAAGACGAGTTCCTCGGCGGCCCTGGTCTCCTGGGGGTTCATGCCGGCGGTGGGTTCGTCGAGGAGCAGTAGGCCGGGTTCGGAGGCGAGGGCGCGGGCGATCTCCAGTTTGCGCTGCTCGCCGTACGGGAGGTTGCGGGCGAGGTGGTCGGCCTTCTCGGCGAGGCCGGTGAACTGCAGGAGGTCCATGGCCCTCGCGCGGCTCTCGGCCTCGGCGCGGTGGTAGCCGGGGCCGCGCAGGACGGCGGAGAAGATGCCTTCCTTGGTGCGGGTGTGCCGGCCCACCAGGACGTTCTCCAGGACGGTCATGTTGGCGAAGAGCCGGATGTTCTGGAAGGTGCGGGCGATGCCCGCCTGGGTGACCAGGTGGGGCTTGGGCGGCAGCAGGGTGTCGCGGAAGCGGACGGCGCCCTCGGTGGGGACGTAGAGGCCGGTGAGGCAGTTGAAGAAGGTGGTCTTGCCGGCGCCGTTGGGGCCGATGAGACCGATGATCTCGCCTTCGCCGACGGTGAGGGAGACGTCGTTGACCGCGGTGAGGCCGCCGAAGCGCATGGTGACGCCGGTGACTTCGAGCAGGGGTGCGGCGGTGGTGGTCATCGGGTCGGTCACGCCCCTGCCTTGGTGAGTGCGGTCGGCTCGCCGGCGGTCTGGGCCGGGAGGGCGGTCTCGTGGAACTCCAGCTGTCGGCGCCGGTTGGGGATGAGGCCTTCGGGGCGGACCCGCATCAGGACGATGAGGGCGGCGCCGAAGGCGAGGAGCTGGTAGTCGGCGAGGAATTCGAGCTTCTTCGGAATGAGGAAGAGCAGGGTGGCGCCGGCCAGCGGGCCGCTGATGGTGCCCATGCCGCCGAGGATGACGGCGGCGAGCAGGAAGGCGGAGTTCGGCGGGAGGGCCTCGGCGAAGGTGTACTGGTCGGGGGTGACGGTGTAGCTGACGTGGGCCTGGACGGTGCCGGCCAGGCCGGCGAGCAGGGCGCCGAGGGCGAAGGCGAGCAGTTTGAGGCGGAAGCCGTTGATGCCCATGGCCTCGGCGGCGGTCTCGTCCTCGCGGATGGCGACCCAGGCGCGGCCGATGCGGGAGTTGCCGACGCGGGCGAAGACCAGCACGACGAGGGCGGTGACCAGCAGCATCAGCAGGTAGTAGTTGGAGAAGCGGCCGAGTTCGATGCCGGCGACGGTGTGCGGTTTGCCGAGGTCGAAGCCGAGGATCTCCAGGTCCGGGATGCGGGGGATGCCGTTGGAGCCGTTGGTGACCTTGGGGCCGGTGGTGCCGTTGAGGTTGAGCATGGTGATGCGGAAGATCTCGCCGAACCCGAGGGTGACGATGGCGAGGTAGTCGCCGCGCAGTCGCAGGGTGGGGGCGCCGATGAGGACGCCGAAGACCATGGAGACGACGGCGCCGGTGAGCATCGCGGCCCAGAACGGGAACTGGACGTGGATGGGCGAGGCGGGGGAGCCGGAGACCAGGGCGGCGGCGTAGGCGCCGACGCCGAGGAAGGCGACGTACCCGAGGTCGAGAAGGCCGGCGAGGCCGACGACGATGTTGAGGCCGAGGGCGACGGTGGCGAAGATCAGGATGTTGGTGGCGACGGAGGTGTACTGGTCGCTGGTCTGGGTGAACGGGAAGCTGGCGGCGGCGGCGAAGGCGGCGCCGGTGGTGACGGGGCGGTGCTTGACGGTCAGCGCGCGCAGCCGGGCGATCAGGCCGGACCTGGTGAGGGCGGGGACGGCGAGGGCGACGAACAGCAGGTAGCCGGTGAAGAGTTCGCCGTACTCGGTGTCGATGCCGAAGGTGATGGCGAACAGTCCGAGCCCGAAGGCGAGGACGATCAGCAGCACCTCGACCCAGGAGGGGAGGGCGCGCGGCGCGGCCAGCGGGCGGTCGGCCCGGCCGAGGCGCAGTCCGCTGTTGGCGAGGTGGCCGAGCTGGAGCAGCAGGACGACGCCGGCCGCGATGGCGAGGCCGCCGGCCAGGGCGGTGAGGACGGGGGCGACGGGCTGGTCCGTGGGGACGGCGTGGGCGCCGAACCAGGCGGCGGGAGCGATCGGGACGAGCAGGAAGAGGCGCTTGTCGAGGATCCGCAGCGGGACGGCGGTGCGGCGGTCGAGGGGCAGACCGAGGGCGCCGAGGACGCCGATCAGGCCGCCCGCGGCGAGTACCCAGCCGCCGGGTTCGAGGTTGGCGAGGCCGCCGAGTTCGGCGGAGATGGCGGACACCGCGTAGACGGCGACGGCGAGGGCGCCGGTGGCGGCGTACAGGACGGCGTTGTTGCTGCGGGTGGGGGCGGCCCAGCGCAGGCCGGGGAGGCCCTGGCAGGCGAGCAGCAGGACGAGGGTGAGCAGGCCGGCGGCGAGGGCGAGCCACTGGAGTCCGGCGGGGGAGCCGTAGTAGGTGAGGTCGCCGGGGAAGTCGGCGGTCCAGGTCCAGGACATGGCGGCGGAGGCCGTGGTGGCGAGGGCGCCGAGTCCGGTGGTGGCCGCGGCGGCGCGGGCGGGCAGCGGGATGACCGGGGTGGTTTCGGTGCGGGTGGTGGTCATGGTGGTCACGCCCTGTCCGCGACGCGCTCGCCGAGCAGGCCCTGGGGCCGGATCAGGAGCACGAGGATGAGGAGAACGAACGCCCAGACGTCCTTCCAGGCGCCGCCTCCGAAGAGGTGCATGCCGGGCAGGTGCTGGATGTAGCCGGTGGCGAGGGCTTCGGCGAGGCCGAGGGCGAGGCCGCCGAGCATGGCGCCGTAGATGTTGCCGATGCCGCCGAGGACGGCGGCGGTGAAGGCCTTGAGGCCGAGGATGAAGCCCATCCGGAAGTCGACCTGGCCGCTGCGCAGCCCGTAGGCGACGGCGGCGACGGCGGCGAACGCGGCACCGATGGCGAAGGCCATGACGATGATGCGGTCGGTGTCGATGCCCATCAGCTTGGCGGTGTCCGGGTCCTGGCTGGTGGCCTGCATGGCGCGTCCGGAGCGGGTGCGGGTGACGAACCAGCCGAGGGCGAGCATGCACAGCGGGGCGGCGATGATCAGGAAGAGGTCGCTGCGCTGGATGGTGACGGAGCCGAGGCTGAAGGGGTCGCCGGGGAGCTTGGGGAAGACGCGGGCCTTCTTGGCGTCCGGGTAGAAGGAGAAGACGAGTTGCTGGAGGAAGATGGACAGCCCGATCGCGGTGATCAGCGGGGCGAGCCGGGGGGCGTTGCGCAGGGGGCGGTAGGCGAAGCGCTCGGCGGCGACGGCGGTGAGGGTGGAGACCAGGATGCCGGCGATCAGCATGAGCGGCAGGGCCAGCCACAGGGTGGTGCCGCCGGGGAGGGCGAGGTAGGCGGTCAGGGCGCCGAAGCCGCCGACCATGACGATCTCGCCGTGGGCGAAGTTGATGAGCTGGACGATGCCGTAGACCATCGTGTAGCCGATCGCGACGAGCCCGTAGAGGGCGCCGAGGATCAGGCCGTTGGCCAGCTGCTGCGGTAGGTCGTGCACCGCTGGGCCTCCGTAGTGCGTTCGGGGGTTGTCCGCGTGGGTGGTGGATGTGGGTGCGCGCGGGGGCACTGGTGGCGCCCCCGCGCGCGGTGGTGGTGAAGTGGCGCTGGTGGTGCGGGTGGTGACGGTACGTCAGGCCATTCGGGCCTGCGTCGGCCCGTGCGGGCCTGTGTCAGCCCTTGAAGGTGCCGGACTTCTCCACGGCCCACTTGCCGTCCTTGACGGTGTAGACGGTGAGCTGCTTGTTGGTGGTGTCGCCGAACTCGTCGAAGGAGACCTTGCCGGTGACGCCGTCGAAGGAGACGTTCTGGACGGCGTCGCGGACGGCCTCGCGGGTGAGGGGCTTGCCGCTGGCCTTCACGGCCTTGACGCCCTGGATGACGGCCCAGGCACTGTCGTAGGAGTAGCCGCCGTAGGTCTCGTAGGCGTCCTTGTAGCCGGCGGTCTTGTAGTCGGCGATGAACTTCTTGGCGGTGTCGAGGCTCTCGACGGGCAGGCCGACGGCGGTGGCGAAGTCGCCCTGGCTCTTGGGGTTGAGCTTGATGAAGTCGGCGCTCTGGATGCCGTCGCCGCCCATCAGCGGGATGGTGGCGCCGGCCTCCTTGAGCTGGAGGGAGAGCGGGCCGGCCGCGGGGTACTCGCCGCCGTAGTAGACGGCTTCGGCGCCGGAGCTCTTGACCTTGGTGGCGATGGCGGCGAAGTCGCGGTCGTCGGGGTTGACGTGCTCCTCGCCGACGAGGGTGCCGCCGAGCTTGGTGAACTCGCCCTTGAAGGTGCCGGCCAGGCCGGCACCGTAGGTCTTCTGGTCGTCGATGAGGAAGACCTTGGTCTTCTTGGCGTCGTTGTAGAGGAACTGGGCGGCGAACGGGCCCTGGACGGCGTCGGTGGTGGCGGTGCGGAAGTAGGACTTGAAGGGGCGCTTCTTCTCGCCGCTGGCCCACTTCTCGCCCTGGCTGAGGGCGACGCCGGTGTTGGCGGGGGAGACCTCGACCAGGTTCTTGTCGTCGAAGATCTGCTGCATCGACTGCGCCACACTGGAGTTGAGCGGGCCGACGACGCCGAGGACCTTGGAGTCGCCGACCAGCTGGGTGGCGTTCTGCTGGCCGGGGGCGGGCTTGCCGGTGTCGTCCAGCGCCTTGATCTCGAACTTGACGCCGGGGACCTCGTTGGTCTCGTTGGCCTTCTTGATCGCGAGGTCGACGGAGTTGCGGATGCCGAGGCCGAGGGCGGAGAGGTCGCCGGTGAGCGGGGCGTCGACCCCGATGACGACGGTGGTGGAGGCGGAGTCGCCGCCGCCGTTGCCGCTGTTCTTCTCTCCGCGGGAGCCGCAGGCGCTGAGGCTGAGGGCGCCGATCACGGCAATGCTCACGACAACTGCTGAACGATGACGCACGAGGGTCCCCTTCGGTTCGGGAGGCGCCCGCGCCGGAGTGGCGGGAGCCGGAGTGCGCGGAGGGCCTGGCCCAATCGAGTGGCGCGGTGACTGGCCGTGACTCTAGATGCCGTTGGGCGGCTCGGGCAGTGCCGGGAGCAGGCTGTGATTCTCTTGTTATGAGCACACGGAGTATATGTCTCACGATGTGGTCGTTCCGGCTCGATCGATCCCGCGATGACGGGCGTTTACGCGCTGGTAGGGCGATGTAAGGGCCAGAAATGGGGGTTGCAGCTGGCAGCGTCGATTATCGGACGCCCGTGTCCGATGCCCTGGTTCCGGCCTTGAGCGTCCGTATTACGGACGGAGAGGTCGCGGCCGAGTCGCTCCGGGGCGCCTGGAGGCCTCGGAACCGGCAATTGATCGGATTTCCTACTTGTTACGCAGCGTTACAAGTGCGGGATTCGTGCCCGCCGCGCCCGGACATGCGAACGCCCCCTTGTCCAGATCAACGCCTGCCCAGGCCGGCGGATGGTCAAACAAGGGGGCGGAAAAGGGACTTGATGTTGTCCGGAGTGAACTCGCCGACGCCGTGCGGACGTTGTCGGGAGCTTTCGGGGTGCGGCCGGTCAGAGGTCGCGCAGCATGCAGGTCAGTCGGCAGCTGGTGATCCGCCGGCCGGTGTCGTCGGTGATCGCGATCTCGTACGTGGCGGCGGTGCGGCCCTTGAACACGGCGGTCGCCACCCCGGTCACCAGTCCGGAGGTGGCCGAGCGGTGGTGGGTGGCGTTCAGGTCCACGCCGACCGCGTACCGGCCGGGGCCGGCGTGCAGCATCGCCCCGATCGAGCCCAGCGTCTCGGCCAGCGCCGCCGAGGCACCGCCGTGCAGCAGCCCGTACGGCTGCTGGTTGCCCTCCACCGGCATGGTGCCGACCACGCGGTCGGCGGAGGCCTCGACGATCCGGATGCCCATCTTCTCGCCGAGGTGGCCGCCGGAGAAGGTCTGCGGGCTCACCCCGAGCTTGGCGAAGTGGTCCAGCACGTCCTGCGGGACGTTCAGAACGGGCTCGGTGTCGAGGGCGGTGTCGGGGGCGGTGTCGGGGGCCGCGTCGGTCATGGGGTGCTCCTGCCGCTGGGGGACGCTGGGTGTCGCTCGGGGGTTGCTCGGGGCGTTGCTCGGGGGCGTTCCGCCTGTGATCGTACGACCGTCCTACTCGTAGGTAACAGCTGCGGCCGGATCGGCGCGGCGCCCTTTTTGTCGGTGCCGGGCCATAGGATCGGTGGCCGGTAGTGGAATCGGCAGGAACGGACGTTGACGTGGCTACGCAGAGTACGGACAAAGGCGCGACGGGTGGCGGCGGGGCCGGCCCGCGGCCCCGGCTGATGCTGCTCGACGGGCACTCGATGGCCTACCGGGCCTTCTACGCCCTGCCCGTGGAGAACTTCAACACCTCCACCGGCCAGCCCACCAACGCGGTCTACGGCTTCGCCTCGATGCTCGCCAACACCGTCCGCGACGAGCAGCCCACCCACCTCGCCGTCGCCTTCGACGTCTCCCGGCAGACCTTCCGCTCCGTCGAGTTCCCCGAGTACAAGGCCAACCGCGCCAAGACGCCGGACGAGTTCCGCAGCCAGGTCGGCCTGATCGGCGAACTGCTCGACGCCATGAACATCCCCCGGCTGACGGTCGAGGGCTTCGAGGCCGACGACATCATCGCCACCCTGGCCACCGCCGCCGAGGCGGCCGGCTTCGACGTCGACATCGTCACCGGCGACCGCGACTCGCTGCAACTGGTCACCGACCACGTCACCGTGCTCTACCCGACCAAGGGCGTCTCCGAGCTCACCCGCTTCACCCCGGAGAAGGTCACCGAGAAGTACGGCGTCACCCCGCGCCAGTACCCGGACCTCGCCGCGCTGCGCGGAGACCCGTCCGACAACCTGCCCGGCATCCCCGGCGTCGGCGAGAAGACCGCCGCCAAGTGGGTCAACCAGTTCGGCTCCTTCGACGAACTCGTCACCCGTGCCGACGAGGTGAAGGGGAAGATCGGCGAGAAGCTGCGCGACCACCTCGACTCGGTCAAGCGCAACCGGGTGCTCACCGAGCTGGTCCGCGACGTCGAACTCCCGCTCGGCGTCGCCGAGCTGGACCGCAAGCCGTTCGACCGGGACGCCGTCGGCACCCTGATGGAGTCGCTGGAGTTCCGCAACGCCAACTTCCGCGACCGCGTCTACGGCATCGACCCGTCCGCCGGCGAGGACTCGGCGGAAGCCGAACTCGCCCCCGGCGTCGAGGTCGACGGCGAACTCCTCACCGACCCGGGCACCCTCGCCGCCTGGCTCGCCGAGCACGCCGCCGACGGCAAGACCACCGTCGCGCTCGCCGCCGTCTACCAGTGGGCGCTCGGCGCCGGCGAGGTCACCGAAGTCGCCCTCGCCGCCGGGGAGACGGCCGCCTGGTTCGACCCGGCGCTGCTCGCCGAGGAGGACGAGCGGGCCTTCGCCGCCTGGCTCGCCGACGCCACCGCCCCCAAGGCCCTGCACATCGCCAAGCAGGTCATGCGCGCCTTCGCCGAGCGCGGCTGGACGATCGAGGGCGTCGTCGCCGACACCGCGCTCGCCGCCTACCTGGAGAAGCCCGGCCGCCGCACCTTCACCCTGGAGGTGCTCGCCGAGGAGTACCTGGCCCGCTCGCTCACCCCGGCCCCCGCCACCGAGAGCGGCCAACTCGCCTTCGACGCCCCGGAGGAGGACCCGACCGCGCACGCCCAGTCGCTGATGCTCCAGGCCCGCGCCGTGCTCGACCTCGCCGCGCTCTTCGACACCCGCCTCGCCGAGGTCGGCGCCGCCGGGCTGATGCACGACATGGAACTGCCCATCGCCGCCCTCCTCGCCCGCATGGAGCGCTACGGCATCGCCGCCGACCGCGAGTGGCTCACCGGCCTGGAGGCCCAGTTCGCCGCCGAGATCCAGCGCGTGGTCGAGGAGGCGCACGCCGCCGCCGGGCGCGAGTTCAACCTCGGCTCGCCCAAGCAGCTCCAGGAGATCCTCTTCGGCGAGCTCGCGCTCCCCAAGACCAAGAAGATCAAGACCGGCTACACCACCGACGCCGACGCGCTCACCTGGCTGGCCACGCAGACCGACAACGAGCTGCCGGTCATCCTGCTGCGCCACCGCGACCAGGCCAAGCTGCGCACCACCGTCGAGGGCCTGCTCAAGACCGTCTCGCCCAAGGGCCGGATCCACACCACCTTCAACCAGATGGTCGCCGCCACCGGCCGGCTCTCCTCGCAGGACCCGAACCTGCAGAACATCCCCGTCCGCACAGAGGAGGGCCGGGCGATCCGCCGCGCCTTCGTCGTCGGCCAGGGCTACGAATCGCTGCTCACCGCCGACTACTCGCAGATCGAACTGCGGATCATGGCGCACCTGTCCGAGGACGAGGCGCTGATCGAGGCCTTCGCCTCCGGCGAGGACCTCCACAACACCGTCGCCTCCCAGGTCTTCGAGGTGCCGCGCGCCGCGGTGGACGCCGAGATGCGCCGCAAGATCAAGGCGATGTCCTACGGCCTGGCGTACGGGCTGTCCGCGTACGGGCTCTCGCAGCAGCTCGGCATCAAGCCGGCCGAGGCCCAGGGCCTGATGGACACCTACTTCGAGCGCTTCGGCGGCGTGCGGGACTACCTGCGCCGGGTCGTCGACGAGGCCCGGGCCACCGGCTACACCGAGACCCTGCTCGGCCGCCGCCGCTACCTGCCCGACCTCAACAGCGACAACCGCCAGCGCCGCGAGATGGCCGAGCGGATGGCCCTCAACGCCCCGATCCAGGGCTCGGCCGCCGACATCGTCAAGATCGCCATGCTCCGGGTGGACGAGGCGCTGCGCGCCGCCGGCCTCACCTCCCGGATGCTGCTCCAGGTACACGACGAAATCGTGCTGGAGCTGGCCCCCGGCGAGCGCGAGCGGGTCGAGGCCGTCGTCCGCGAGCAGATGGCGGGCGCCTACCCGCTGCGTGCCCCGCTGGACGTCTCCGTCGGCGTCGGCCCCAACTGGGAGGCCGCCGCGCACTGACGGGTGATCTCCGGACGGGCCCGGGCGCGCGAGTGTCCGGGCCCGCCGCTACGATCCTGCCGGTCCGCCGCGCAGTGGGCACGGCGGTGAGGGGGGAACGGCGATGGCGGAAACGGCGACGGCGGGCTCGGGCGCAGGCGCGGGCGAGGGCGCGGGCACGCGCCGGCGCGGGGCCCTTCGGCCCCGGGTGGTGGTCCCGGCCGCACTGGCGGCGCTGGTGCTGGTGGGCGGCTCGGTCTGGGCGGCCTCCGGCGGCGGGAACGGGCCGGCGGCCGCGGCCGGGGCGGGCGCGACGGCGACCGCTGGGCCCTCAGCGGCGGTTGAGCCGTCGATGACGCCGACGCCCGCGCCGACCGGGGCGCAGCCCTCGCCCAGCCCGTCCGCGGTGCCGGAGACCACCCCGGCCGCCGCCCCGGCCCCGGCCTCCGTCGAGCCCGACGCCCACGAGCCCGCCGCCGACCAGCCTGCGGGCAGCGCCCCGGCCGCCGCCCGGAAGCCGACCGCGAAGGCCGCGGCCACCGCCACGTCCAAGCCGCAGGGGTCGTCCGCGGGGGAGCCCAAGGCCCCGGCGGCGCAAGACCCGCACGACATGGCCCCGGCGCCCTGCACCAACTGCGAGGCCAAGGTGCAGGAATCCGACCCGCAGGGCAAGTGCATCCACGACTCGGCCGGCCGGATCATCACCTGCAGCCCCGTCCAGACCGGCATCCCGATCCTGCGCCCGGGACAGTCGGTCGGCACCCCCACCCCCGGCTGGCCCGACCACACCCACTGACCCGGGACCGGCGACGGGCCGGGGCCCGTCCTCGACGGGCTCGTCCTCGACCACCCGCATGCCGCGGGCACGCTGAGCCGATGCCGGGCCGGGACAGCGTCGGCGGCCCCCGCCGGACGGATTCCGCGCACGTGTGCCACCGCGAGCCCAACTGGGGTACCCCGGCCGCGAGCGCGAGCGAGGCGGCAAGCGGGGCACCGACCTCGGCGCCCCCTCCTGCCGCGCCTGCCGTTCCCGCCGCTCCTGCCATGGCTGCCCAGCACCGCCATGAGGAGGCCGTGATCCTTTGGAACGAGTGCCTGGACCTCATGGACGGTGTGGCATCCGCCCGGAACAAGAAGGAACTCATGGCGGTGCGTTCGGCCATGACCGTCTATCGCACACGAGGAATTCCGGGCGCTTCCGAGCTGGCTCAGCGGGTTGCCGAACTCGTATCCGCGTGAATCCGGCTGGACCTTCCGAGGAGCGCACTGAGCGGGTACGGTGCGAACGGGGATCCGGGAGGGGAGAGCGGAATGAAGCGGCCAGGGTACGCGATCGCGGTCGTGCTCGACATCGTGCTGCTGATCGGACTGCTCCAAGGCTGGCTGCCCACCAGTTCCGAGGGTTTCCGGAAGTTCCTGATCCTCCTCACGACCTTGGTCCTCACGCTCGTCCTCTACTCCGCGATCCGGCCGAACCGGCGCGACTGACGCGGCCGCCCGGCTACTTCCGGGCGTTGGTGCGGCGGGTGGGCTCGGCCGCCGTCCGCGAGGTCGAGGAGGAGACCGGCCGGCGCCCCGGCCGGGCCGAGCCGTTGACCGAGTACAACGCCACGGCCGGGATCAGCGACCGCACTTCCACGCCTACCACGTCACCGGCTGCACCCGGATCGGCGAGCCCGAGGACGTGCCCGAGGCGAGCCGCGTGGAGTGCCAATGGCTTCGGGCACCGCGGGCCCCTGCCGACTCGGCAGGGGCCCGCGGTGCGGGGAGCTGCGGCCCGTTCCTCGTAGGTGGCGTCCTTGCCGCCTACCGCCTACCGCCTACCGACGGCCCGGACTCACTTCAGGTGCCGGGCGAAGAAGCGGGCCCCGGCGTCGACCTCGTACTGCGGGACGCCGGTGTGCCCGCCCATGTTGGCGTGCAGGGTCTTCTCCTTGGAGCCGAAGGCGTCGAACAGGTCCAGGGCTGCCTGCCGGGGGTTCCGCTCGTCGTCCCACTGCAGCAGGACCTGCAGCGGGATGGTGACCTGCCGGGCATCCTCGAAGATGGCGGCGGGCACGAGACTACCGGCGAAGAGACCGGCGGCCGCGATGCGCGGCTCCACGACCGCCAGTCGCACGCCGATGGAGATGATTCCCCCCTCGTACCCGACCGGGCCGGCGATCTCGGGCAGCGCAAGGAGGTCGTCGAGCGCTGCCTGCCATTCCGGGACGGCCCTCTCGACCAGCGGGAGGACCAGGGCGTCGATGATCTCGCCGCTGACCGGCTCTCCCGCCTCCATGGCTCGGCGCAGGTCGGCGCGGGCCTGATCGGCGGCGGCCCAACGGGGACGGTCACCGCTCCCGGGGAGTTCGATGGTGGCCGAGGCGAAGCCGTACTCCGCCGCGTAGTGCCGGGCCCGACCCGCCAGCCGGGGGTACATCTTGCTCAGTCCGAGCGGCGGGGGACAGATCAGGATCAGCGGTACCGGTGCGGACGCGGAGGCGGACGCGGGCGTCCACAGGATGCCGGGGATCTCGCCGAGAGTGAACTCGCGCTCGACGACGTCGTCGTCGAAACGCTGCTCAGAAGTGAAGTGCATGGTCGTGCCTTTCGGGAGTGCTCAGAGACGGCGCTCCCGGACGACGACCTATCGCCCGACCGTGACCCCGGAGGGGAGCACCCATGTCGATACTGCGTTCACGGGTACCACCTCCTCGTTCTCTCACACGGCCTCCGGAAAGGTAGCAGTGGTCGCCGTGGTCCGCCAAGCGGGTTGTTGCGGGGGCTCCGTGGCCGGATGCGGAGCGCACTGAGCGGGTCGGTGCGAACGGGGATCCGGGAGGGAGAGCGAATGAAGCGGCCCGGCCGAACCGGCGCGACTGACGCCGCTGCCGGGCAGCGTCAGTCGCGCGGGCTACTTCCGCGCGTTGGTGCGGCGGGTGGGTTCCGCCGTGGTCGGGTCTTCGGGCCAGGGGTGGCGGGGGTAGCGGCCCCTGAGATCCGCTCGGACGGCTCGGTAGCCCTCGCGCCAGAAGCTCTCCAGATCGCCGGTGACGGCGGCGGGGCGGCCGGCGGGGGAGAGCAGGTGGATGGTCAGCGGGACGCGTCCTGCGGCCAGCGCCGGGGCAGCTTTCCAGCCGAAGAGTTCCTGCAACTTGACGGCCAGCACCGGGCGTTCGGTGGTGTAGTCGACGCGTATCTTCGAGCCGGACGGCACGGTGATGCGCTCGGGAGCGAGTTCGTCCAGGCGGCCCGCCTCGCCACTCGCCCACGGCAACAGGCGTTGGAGGGCGGACGTCGTATCAATGCGGGCCAGGTCCGAGCGGCGGCGGGCGCGGGAGAGTTCGGGCTCCAGCCACTCGTCGGCGCGTTCGAGAAGGGTGGAATCAGAGACGTCGGGCCAGGGTTCACCGATGGCGGTGTGCAGGAAGGCCAGGCGCTCGCGCAGGTTGGACGGGAACGTCAGCAGGGTGCTGACGCCCTCGCGCGCGAGGCCTTCGAGGAGGGCGGCGCGGACAAGCGAAGGGTCAGGGCGGTTGAGGGGCTTCTCGGCGAGTTCGATGGCGCCCAGGGACTCCACCTGGCGGGAGACGACGTCGCCCCGCCGGGTGTCCCAGTGGACTTCGGCGCGACCGTCGAGCAATGCCGCACCGGCGAGCAGCGCCGTGCCCTCGTCCAGTGCCGCGGCGTGCAGGATGCGGGCCGAGTGGGACCCCGCCGGGCGGTCGGCGACCGCGACGGCGAGCCAGGGCAGGGCGCCGAGCCGGGTGTCGGGGGCGAGTTCGGCAGCGGTGCCGGAGGCCATCAGGTACGGGCTGCGCTCGCCGGGGGCGGGCCGTTCGAGGCGGGCGCGGGCGATCCGCTCGGGGAAGGCGAGGGCGACGACGAGTCCGGCGGCGGTCGCGTCGGGCAGCTGGGTGGCGGGTTCGTCGGAGGTGGCGCGCAGCAGGCGGCGGACTTCGTCGCGCCAGCGGCCGGCGTAGGGGTCGCGGGAGTCCCGTACCGTCCGCCACACCGCGCCGAGGTCGTCGCCCAGCGCCCGGGGCGGTTCCTCGGACAGCAGCGCGACCACCTCGGCCGCGCGCCGCGCGCCGACCACCGGCGCGCCGTCGACCAGCGCGCGCCCCAGCCGGGGGTGCAGCCCCGTGCGGGCGAGGCGCACCCCTCGCGCCGTGGCCCGCCCGTCCGAAGAGACCGCGCCGAGGGCGAGCAGGGTCTGCCGGGCGGCGGCCATCGCCCCCGTCGGCGGCGCGTCGGGCAGGGCGAGGCCGGTGGCGTCCGGGTCGCCCCAGCAGGCGGCCTGGAGAGCGAACGAGGTGAGGTCGGCGAGCGCGATCTCCGGGGTGGGGAAGCGGGCGGCGAGGGCGTCCTCGGCCTCGTTCCAGCAGCGGTACACGGTGCCGGGGGCCTCACGCCCGGCGCGGCCGGCCCGCTGGCGCGCGGCGGCGAGCGAGGCCCGGACGGTGACCAGCCCGGCGAGGCCGCGGGCGTGGTCGGTGCGCGGCTCGCGGGCGAGCCCGGCGTCGACCACGACCCGTACGCCGGGCACGGTGAGCGAGGACTCGGCGACGGCGGTGGCCAGCACGACCCGGCGGCCCTCGCCGGGCGAGAGGGCGGCGTCCTGGACGGCCTGCGGGGCGCGGCCGTGGAGTTGCAGGATGTCGAGGCCCACGCCGCCCAGCGCCCCGGCGACCCGGGCGATCTCGCCGACGCCGGGCAGGAAGCAGAGCACGTCCCCCTCCTGCTCGGCGAGGGCTCGCCGCACCACCGCCGCGACGTGGTCGAGCAGCGCCGGGTCGACCCGGGTGCCGTGGGCGGGCCGGACGGCGCGCGGCGGCGGCGCCCAGACCGTCTCCACCGGGTGGGACACCCCGTGCGCCTCGATCACGGGCGCGCCGCCGAGGAGTTCGGCCCAGGCCTCGGTGTCGGAGGTGGCCGAGGCACAGACCAGCCGGAGTTCGGGCCGCAGCGCCGCCCGGACGTCGAGCAGGAAGGCGAGCGCGGTGTCGGCGTCCAGGTGCCGTTCGTGGCACTCGTCCAGGACCACCACGTCCACCCCGGGGAGCTCCTGGTCGCGCTGGAGCCGCTGCAGCAGCACACCGGTGGTGACCACCTCGACCACCGTCTCCGGCCCGACCCGGCGCTCACCTCGCACGGTGTACCCGATCTCGCGGCCCACGGACGAGCCGAGCAGCCAGGCCATCCGCCGGGCGGCGGCCCGTACGGCGAGCCGGCGCGGTTCGGCGACCAGCACCCGTCGTACCGGGCCCTCGGAGGAGAGCAGCCCCGCCAGGGCGAGCGGCACCAACGTCGTCTTGCCGGTGCCGGGTGGTGCGGCGAGGACGGCGGTGCCGTGCTCGTCCAGCGCGCCGTGCAGGGCGGGCAGGGCGGTGCGGACGGGCAGTTCGCGCCAGGCGGGACGCAGGGCCGGGTTCATCAGGGCGCTCAGCCCCGTTCGGTGACGAAGATCGCGGTGCCGGGGATCAGCCGCCCGCGCAGCGGGGACCAGCCACCCCACTCCTGCTCCAGGCCGGCCGGCCACTCGGGCTCGACCAGGTCCACCAGGCGGAAGCCGGCGGTGACGAGCTCGCGGACCCGGTCGCCGAGGGTGCGGTGGTGCTCGACGTAGGTGGCGCGGCCCTGCTCGTCCTGTTCGACGTACGGGGTGCGGTCGAAGTAGGAGGACATCGCGGTGAGGCCCTCGACGCCCGGCTCGTCGGGGAACGCCCAGCGGATCGGGTGGGTCACCGAGAACACCCAGCGCCCGCCGGGCCGCAGCACCCGGTGCACCTCGCGCATCAGGGCGGCCGTGTCGGCGCTGAACGGGACGGCGCCGTAGGCGGAGCAGGCGAGGTCGAAGGACGCGTCGGCGAAGGGCAGCACGGCGGCGTCGGCCTGGACGACCGCGACGGGTGCGGTGCCGCGGCCGAGGTCGATCCGGCGGGAGTGCTGGAGCTGGCGGTAGGAGATGTCCAGGGCGACCGGCCGGGCTCCCTGGGCGGCCAGCCAGCGGGAGCACTGGGCGGCGCCGGCGCCGATCTCCAGGACGTCCCGGCCGGCCACCTCGCCGAGCAGGTGGGCGTCGGCCTCGTCCAGGCCCTCGGGGCACCAGGTGAAGCGGTCGTCGCCGAGGAACTCGCCGTGTTCGTCCTGGTACTCGTCGGCGTTGCGGTCCCACCAGTGCCGGCTGGCCCGGCTGCTCTCCCCGGTGCCGGCCTCCCGGCGGGTGGCCTCGTCGCCGTCCTCCTCCTCGACCCGCGCGGGGGAGGTGTCAAGATCGTGCAGGTCTGACTGGGGGGTGGTGGCCACGGTGACAATGCCCATCGCGTAGGGTATGGAAGTGCGGAAGCGCCGCTGCCGCGAACCGGCCCGTGAGGGTCCGGATCCTGGCGGTGGCATCCGGGGACAGGGCCCCTTCGGGCGCCGCCGCGAGGCGCGCATTCGGAGGATATGGCCTGATCCGTACCGGGCTCCACCGTCTTGCCGTCCTTCGGCATTGACCGTGCCTGGCCGTCCCCGTATGCTACAAGTTGCGCTGCGGGCCTGCGCGCCTCGGACGGAGCAGGTCGCGCTCGCATCTGTCGAAGACCCCACGGTCGCAAGACGGACACCGGTTCTCGTTGTACGGGATCTTGGTGTGCCGTGTTCTTGGCTGTCCGGCTTTCGGTGGGAGCGATACAGGCCCTCCGCGTGGCATTACCTACGACTTTCATGTCCGTACCGGAGCCCTTTTCCTAATGACGAGCCCCACCGACTCCTCCCTCAGCACCACCCCGCAGGTCGCGGTCAACGACATCGGCGACGCGGAGGCGTTCCTCGCCGCGATCGACGAGACCATCAAGTACTTCAACGATGGCGACATCGTCGAGGGCGTCATCGTGAAGGTCGACCGTGACGAGGTTCTCCTCGACATCGGTTACAAGACCGAGGGCGTCATCCCGTCCCGCGAGCTCTCGATCAAGCACGACGTTGACCCGCACGAGGTCGTCGCCGTCGGTGACAACATCGAGGCCCTGGTTCTCCAGAAGGAGGACAAGGAGGGTCGTCTCATCCTGTCCAAGAAGCGCGCTCAGTACGAGCGTGCCTGGGGCACGATCGAGAAGATCAAGGAAGAGGACGGCATCGTCACCGGTACCGTCATCGAGGTCGTCAAGGGTGGTCTCATCCTCGACATCGGCCTCCGTGGCTTCCTCCCGGCCTCGCTCGTCGAGATGCGTCGTGTCCGCGACCTCCAGCCCTACGTGGGCAAGGAGCTCGAGGCCAAGATCATCGAGCTGGACAAGAACCGCAACAACGTGGTCCTGTCCCGCCGTGCCTGGCTGGAGCAGACCCAGAGCGAGGTCCGCCAGACCTTCCTCACCACCCTGCAGAAGGGCCAGGTGCGCTCCGGCGTCGTCTCCTCGATCGTCAACTTCGGTGCCTTCGTGGACCTGGGTGGCGTCGACGGTCTGGTTCACGTCTCCGAGCTGTCCTGGAAGCACATCGACCACCCGTCCGAGGTTGTCGAGGTCGGCCAGGAGGTCACCGTCGAGGTTCTCGACGTTGACATGGACCGCGAGCGCGTCTCCCTGTCGCTGAAGGCGACCCAGGAGGACCCGTGGCAGCAGTTCGCCCGTACCCACCAGATCGGCCAGGTCGTTCCGGGTAAGGTCACCAAGCTGGTTCCGTTCGGTGCGTTCGTCCGCGTGGACGAGGGCATCGAGGGTCTGGTCCACATCTCCGAGCTGGCCGAGCGCCACGTCGAGATCCCGGAGCAGGTCGTCCAGGTCGGCGACGAGATCTTCGTCAAGGTCATCGACATCGACCTCGAGCGTCGTCGCATCAGCCTGTCGCTGAAGCAGGCCAACGAGGCCCTGGGTGCCAACCCGGCCGAGGTCGAGTTCGACCCGACCCTGTACGGCATGGCCGCCTCGTACGACGACCAGGGCAACTACATCTACCCGGAGGGCTTCGACCCCGAGGCGAACGACTGGCTGCCCGGCTTCGAGAAGCAGCGCGAGGAGTGGGAGCGCCAGTACGCCGAGGCGCAGGCCCGCTTCGAGCAGCACCAGGCCCAGGTCATCAAGAGCCGCGAGGCCGACGCCCAGGCTGCCGAGGAGGGTGGCGACGCCGTCGCCGCTGCCGCCGGTGGTTCCTACTCGTCCAGCAGCGACGAGGGCTCGGGCGCCCTGGCCTCCGACGAGGCCCTGGCCGCCCTGCGCGAGAAGCTGGCCGGCGGCCAGAGCTGAGGCTCTCGCTTCCCGCTAGCTAGCTAGACGGTGGGCCCCACCCGGAATTTCCGGGTGGGGTCCATTTCGTTTTTCGCGATGATTTATACCGACTTGACTTATGTGAAGCTGATGTGAAGAAAAGTGTGAGATGAGGCTCGTTGCCCATCTATAGGCCTTGGTTCGGGTTCCACCTAGATTGAGAGGAGCTGCCCGAAAGGCTTTTCATGCGCAATACCTCCTCCGTCGCCCCCACCGCCCTGGTCGGCGGCCGGCTCGCGGCCATCGGCCGGTTCTGCTTCCGTCACCGTCGCTGGGTACTCGGCCTGTGGGCCGTCGTCCTGGTGGTCGGCGTCCTGATCGGGGGCCGGGTCTTCGAGGGCTCGGTGGCCGGGGCGTCCTCCGCCAGCGCCGAGGCCGACCGGGGGAGCGCGGTGGTCGCCGCGGCCGACCCGGCCAAGGGCACCGTCACCGCCGTGGTGGACGGCAGGCCGGTGGGCGATCCGACGGTGAAGGCCGCCGTGGAGCGGGCCACCGCCGAGATCGCCGCCCTGCCCGGGGTCTCCTCCTCGCTCGACGCGTACGGCACCGGCCCGGAGGCCGCCGCGCTGAGCTCCGCCGACGGGACGGCGAGCCTGGTCACCGTTCGGATGGCCGACACCGCGAGCACCGCCCAGACCGACGCCGTCACCGCGCGGCTCGCCGCGCTGGACGGAGTGGGCGGCGCCCACGTCACGGTCGGCGGGGACCTGGTGCTCCAGCAGGAGGTCAAGCAGCAGACCGAGAAGGACACCCGGTTCGGTGAGCTGGTGACGCTGCCGCTCACGCTGATCGTCATGGTGCTGGTCTTCGGCGGGCTGGCGGCGGCCTCGCTGCCGGTGATCGGGGCGGTCGCCTCGGTGGGCGGCGCGCTGCTGGCCATGTTCGGTTTCAGCCGGATCATGGACATCGACACCAGCGTGCTGCCGATCGCCACGGTGCTGGGGCTCGGGCTCTCGATCGACTACGCGCTGCTCATGGTGAATCGTTTCCGCGAGGAACGCGGCCACGGTGCGGACATCGCCGCCGCCGTGGAGCGGACCGCGGCGACCGCCGGACGCACCGTCGCCTTCTCCGGGCTGACCGTGGCCGTCGCGCTCTCCGGCCTGTTCGTCTTCACCAGTCCGGTGCTCGGCGCGGTGGCGGCGGCCGGAGTGAGCGTGGTGGTGATCGCCGTCGCCGCGGCGCTCACCCTGATCCCCGCGCTGCTCGGCTTCGCCGGCGCGCGGATCAAGACGCCCACCGCGCCCGTCCCGGACGAGGGGTTCTTCAGTCGAACCGTGCGCCGGGTGCGCAAGCGGGCGGTCGCCGTCACGCTCGCCTCCGTCGCGCTGCTGATGGCGGCCGGGGTGCCGTTCCTCCACGCCGACATGCGCAACTCCGGCGCCGCGGTGCTGCCCGCCTCCTCGGCCGGGCGACAGGTCGCCGAGACGATCGACCAGCGCTTCCCGCAGGTCTCGGCCGCGCCGATCACGGTGGTGGTCGAGGGCGGGGCGCCGGTGGCCCAGGCGTACGCGGACGACGTGATCGCCAAGCTGCCCGGGGTGAGCGGGGTCCGGGCGGTGTCGCCGGTGGGCGACACGGTCTCCACGATCGACGTGCTGGTGCACGGGGAGCCGCAGGGCGCCCAGGCCAAGCAGGTGGTGGAGGAGCTGCGGGCCGACCGCGGCGGGTTGACCACCTACGTCACCGGCGGCGCGGCCTCGGTGGTGGACTTCCAGGACGAGCTGCTCTCACGCGGGCCGTGGGCGCTGGGCCTGGTGGCGGTCGGCACCCTGGTGCTGCTGTTCCTGATGACCGGCTCGGTGGTGATGCCGGTCAAGGCGCTGCTGATGAACCTGCTCTCGCTGGGCGCCTCGCTCGGCGCGCTCACCCTGGTGTTCCAGGACGGCTGGTTCAGCGGGCTGCTCGGGTTCAGTCCGACCGGCGGGCTGGAGACCTTCATCCCGGTGCTGGTCTTCGCCTTCGCCTTCGGGCTGTCGATGGACTACGAGGTGTTCCTGCTCTCCCGGATCAGGGAGCTGACCCTGCGCGGGCACGACTGCGTCCGGGCGGTGGAGCTGGGCGTGCAGCGCAGCGGTCGGATCATCACCTCGGCGGCACTGCTGATGGTGATCGTCTTCGCCGGGTTCGCGCTCGGGGACATGCTGATGGTCAAGCAGATGGGCCTCGCGCTGGCCGTCGCCGTCGCGGTGGACGCCACCCTGGTGCGCTGTCTGCTGGTGCCCGCCGCGATGAGCCTGTTCGGCGAGTTCAACTGGTGGGCGCCCGCTCCGCTGCGGCGGCTGCACCGGCGGTTCGGGCTGAGCGAGCACGTCGACCTGCCGGAGATCCGGCCGGCGGCGGCGGTCCCGGCGCCGCGGCCGGTGGCGGAGCCGGCGGAAGAGAGCCCGGTGGGAGAGGGCCCGGCGGGAGAGGCGCCGGCTGGCAAGGACCTGGTGGGCTCAGCCCAGTCGGCGTAGCAGGTCGACCGCCGCGCGCAGCCGGTGCTGCTCCTCGGGGGTGAGCCGGGCCTCGATGGCGGTGGCGATCCGGTGCTCGCGGCGGGCGCGCTGGTCGAACAGGGCGCTGCGGCCGGCCTCGGTGGCGGTGACCAGCAGCTTGCGGCCGTCGGTGGGGTGGGGCTGCTGGGTGACCAGTCCGGCCTCGGTCATCAGCGCGACGGTGCGGGTCATCGACTGGTGGCGGACCCGCTGGAGCGCGGCGAGTTCGGCGACCGTGCAGGTGCGCCCGTCGCGGACCAGCAGGCCGAGGACGCCGGCCTGGTTCTGCGGCAGCTCGTCGCCGTCGCGCAGGGAGCGGACCAGGCCCCCGAGGGCGGCGCGCAGGTCGGCGGCGAGTTCCAGGGTGTCCGGGTGCGGGTGCGGATGTGGGTGCGGGGCTTCGCTGCTCATGGGATGAGTCTATCGGGAAGATCTACAGCCTGGCTGTACAGTCTTGCTGTATGGTTCCCGGCATGCGAATCACCAAGTTCGGACATGCCTGCGTACGCGTCGAGCACGGCGACACCACCGTCGTCGTCGATCCCGGGGCGTTCACCGACTCCGCCGCCGCACTGGCCGGCGCGGACGCCGTCCTGATCACCCACGAGCACATGGACCACTTCGAGGAGTCCGGGCTGCGCGCCGCGCTGGAGGCCGACCCGGCGCTGCGGGTGTGGACCAACCGGGCCGTCGCCGCCCAGCTGGACGGCGTGGCGCGGCGGGTCACCGTGGTCGGCGAGGGCGACGCCTTCCAGATCGGCGGGCTCGGCGTCTCGGTGCACGGCGAGTGGCACGCGGTGATCCACCCGGACATCCCTCGGGTGCACAACATCGGGTTCCTCTTCGACGGCCGGCTGTTCCACCCCGGCGACGCGTTCACCGTGCCGCCGCACGCCGTGGAGACGCTGCTGCTGCCGCTCGCGGCGCCGTGGAGCAAGGCCTCCGAGGTGATCGACTACGTCCGGGAGGCCGGTCCGCGCCGGGCGGTGCCGGTGCACGAGGCGGTGCTCAGTCCGATCGGGTTCGCCGTGCAGACCCGGCTGGTCGGGCCGCAGGGGCCGGGGACGGGGGCGGAGCTGACGGTGCTGGGGGAGGGCGAGAGCCTGGAGCTGGACTGAGGGGGCTCCGGGGGTGGCCCGTGCTGACGGGTCCGGAGCCGCGCCGGTAGCCTGACGCCATGCTGAAGATCGGACTGACGGGTGGTATCGGCGCGGGCAAGAGCGAGGTGTCCCGGCTGTTCGCCGCGCGCGGCGCGGTGATCGTGGACTCCGATGTGATCGCCCGCGAGGTGGTCGCCCCCGGGACGGACGGTCTGGCGGCCGTGGTCGCCGAGTTCGGACCGCAGGTGCTGCGCGAGGACGGCGCACTGGACCGTCCGGCGCTTGGGGCGGTCGTGTTCGCCGACCCGGAGCGGCTGAAGGCGCTCAACGCGATCGTCCACCCGCTGGTGCGGGACCGCGCCGCCGAGCTGGAGGCGGCGGCCGCGCCGGACGCGGTCGTGGTGCACGACGTGCCGCTGCTGGCCGAGAACGGCCTGGCGCCGCTGTACGACCTGGTCGCGGTGGTGGACGCGGCCGACGAGGTGCGGGTGGACCGGCTGGTGCGGCTGCGCGGGATGGCCGAGGAGGAGGCCCGGGCCCGGATGGCCGCACAGGCCTCCCGGGAGGACCGGCTGGCGATCGCCGACCTGGTGATCGACAACAGCGCCGGCCTGGCGGAGCTGGAGGCGCGGGTGGACGAGGTCTGGGCGGAGCTGGCGCGGCGCGCCGCGGCCTGAGCCCGGGCTTCGGCCGAGGGCCGCGGATACACGCTGCGGATGCGGGCTGTCTGACGGCCCGGCGGCCGACTCGCCGGTGGCCGACCGGTCGGTGGGCTGCTGCCCGAGGGGCCATGCTTCCACGTCGGCGCGGTGCCGGGACGATCGTCGGATCGAGTGGCCGGGAAGGGACTGGTGAAAGGCCCGGGCGGGAGGGGAGCATGGCGGGATGGATGATCGTTTCTCGCCCGAGCCGGCCCCCGCCGGGGCGCCGGTGGTCGAACGGCTCGCGCAGTACGGCCGCGTCGAGCAGGAGGAGGTCCTCGGCCCGGGGAAGGACCCGTACGGCGTCGCGTACACCGGGCTGACCTTCCGGCCCAAGGAGATCCACTTCGGTATCCGGGCCGCGGACGGCCGGCTCGTCGCCCACGCCGGGCTGGTGCCGCTGCCGCTCACCGCGGGCGGCACCGACCTGACGGTGATGGGCGTGGGCGGGGTCTGCGTCGCCCCCGACCGGCGGCGCGGCGGCCTCGCGCAGGCCGTGGTCGGGGCCGCCCTCGACCACGCGCGCACGCTCGGCCACCGGTACGCGCTGCTGTTCTGCCGCCCGCCGCTGGCCGCGTTCTACCGGGGGCTCGGGTTCCGGGAGGTGGTGCGGGGGGTGACGGTGGAACAGCCCGAGGGGCGGCTGGCGGAGATGCCCCTGCGCACCATGTGGGCGCCGCTGGTCGCCGGGGCCGGGTGGCCGGAGGGCCCGGTACGGCTGCGCTCGCTGCCGATGTGAGGTGCGCCCGGGCCGCCCCGGGCCCGGCTCGGGCCGTCGCGGCGAGGAGGCCGCCCGTTCCGGGCCGGGGTCAGGCCGTCGTGGCCGGGATGCCCGCGTCCGCGTGCGCCACGGCGGCGCCGGCCAGGGCGCGGATCATGGGGTGCGCCCGGGTGCCGTCGCCGGACAGCTCCGGCTGGAACAGCGAGGCCAGGAAGAACGGATGGCCGGGCAGCTCCAGGATGCGCGCCTCGCCCGACCCGTCAACGCCGCTGAACCGCAGGCCGTGCGCGGACAGCCGGTCCAGGTAGGCGCCGTCGAGGCCGTACGCGCAGTGGTAGCGCTCCAGGATGCGGGTGGCGCCGAGGACCCGCTCGGCGAGGCTCCCGGGGGTGACCGTGACGGACCCCTCGTGGCCGACCAGCGAGCAGGCCAGCGGCGCGATCACCTGCTGCTCGGCGTCCGGGTGCGCCTCGCCGTGGACGGCGTCCGTCAGGCCGCAGACGTTCAGGGCGTACTCCAGCACCGCGTGCTGGAACCCGGCGCAGGTGCCGAGGAAGGGGATGCCGCGCTCGCGGGCGGTCCGGACGGCGGCCAGCGCGCCCGCCTCGCTGCGGTACGGACTGCCGGGCAGCAGCCAGACCGCGTCGAAGCCGGCCAGGGCGTCGGGCGCGGCGGCGTCCCCGGTAGGGATCCAGTAGGCGTCCAGGACGAGGTGGTCGTGCTCGGCGAGGGCGTCCAGCAGGCCCGGGATCCGCGCGTGCGAGCGGACGGCGGGGGAGCGGTCGCCGACCAGGGCGACCCGCGGGGTCAGGTAGGTCATGGGGCTATCCTGACCCCGCACCCGAGATCAGTGCCAACGATGATTCCTTAAGCTTCGATCAGATCGGTTGATGGCCGCCGTGGACCCGCAGCAGCTGCGCACCTTCGTCACCGTCGCCCGCCTGGCCTCCTTCTCGGAGGCCGCGCGGGAGCTCGGCTACACCCAGTCCGCGGTCTCCCAGCAGATCGCCTCGCTGGAGGCGGACCTCGGGGCGGCGCTGCTGGTCCGCCGTCCGGTCGGGCCGACCGGCGCCGGGCGGCGGCTGCTGGAGCACGCCGCGCCGCTGCTGGTCCGGCTGGAAGCGGCGCGTGCCGACGTCGCGCGCCTGGCGGGCGCCCCGAGCGCCCGGCTGGTGCTCGGGGCCACCCCGCTGGCGGTCGGGGCGACCCTGGGGCGCGCGATCGGCGAGGTGCGCCGGAGCTACCCCGAGGTGGAGCCGGTGGTCCGGGTGCTCGCGCAGGACGCGCTGCCCGCCCAGGTCGCCACCGGAGAGGTCGACCTCGCCCTGATCGACGGACTGGCCGCGCCCAGCGACCCGCTGGCGCTGCCCGATGTCGGCCCGCTGCGCACCGTCGCGGTGGCCGAGCGGCCGGTCGCCGTCGCCCTGCCCGTCGGCCACCCGCTGGCCGGCCACCGCGGCCTCGCGCTCGCCGACCTCTCCGTCGCCCGCTGGCTGGACGCGCCCGACCTCACCCCGACGGTGGCCCGGCTGCGCGCGGCCGCGGGCGTCGACGGCTTCCGGCCCGCCATCCGCTACCAGGGCACCGACCTGCACGGACTGCTCGCGCTGGTGGCGGCCGGGCACGGGCTCACCCTGCTGCCCGAGCCGGTGCTCGCGGGGGCGCCCGGCGTCGGGTCCGCGCCGATCGCGGAGCCCCGGCTGGCGCACCGCACCGAACTCGTCCACGGCAGCCTGCCGGAGGGCCCGGCGGCGCTGCTGGCGCGGCTGCTGGAGGGATCCCGGGGCGATCGGGACCGGTCGGCGGCGGCGCCGAATTCGGTTGCACGGGGTGTCGGCCCCGATGAAATGATCACGCGATGAGTACCGGAATCATCATCAGACGGGTGCGGGCCGAGGAGTGGCAGTCGCTCAGGGACCTCCGCCTGGAAGCGCTGCAGGACCCGGTCGCGGCCGTGGCCTTCCTGGAGACGTACGAGCTGGCCGTCACCAGGCCCGACGAGTTCTGGCAGGACCGCACGACCCGGGCCGCGACCGGCCCGGACGTGGCGCAGTTCGTCGCGCAGACCCAGGACGGGCGCCTGCTCGGCTCCATGACCGGGGTGGTCGAGCGGTCCGGCGGAGACGGGGCCCTGGAAGGCGACGTCATCGAGGTCGACCAGGTGCACGTGGTCGGGGTCTACGTCCGGCCTCAGGCGCGCGGCACCGGGCTGGCGCGGGACCTGATCCGGGCCGTCCAGGACTGGGCGTGGTCGCTCACCGAGCCCAGGATCGAGCGGGTGCGGCTGTTCGTCCACGAGGACAACCCGCGGGCCGAGGCGATGTACCGCAAGGCCGGCTTCGAGCCCTCCGGCGTGTCGCTGCCCGTGCCCGGCGCCGGGGCCGGCCGGGAAGTCGAGCTGGCGGTGCTCCGGGGCTGACCGGGGGCGGTCGGTCGTGGAGACCCGGGCGCCGGGCGTTCACGCCCCGGGCCTGACGGTGGTCGGCCGCGAGGTGCTGTCACGAGCGCAGTCGCCCGGCTCCCCGGAGCGGGCGTGAAGGGGCCGCCAGGCCCGTCCGGTCCCCAGGGGGGCGGACGGACCGGGCGGCCTTCCGTGCCGTGCGGTTCCTCCGTGCCGTGTTGCGGGCGGGTGCCCGCCGGGGGTCAGTGCCCGTCGCAGCCCGGGAGGGCCTCGCACATCGGCGCGGCCATGCCGGTGCCGACGTACTTGTCCTCGGGCGCCTTCCAGGCGTCCTTCGGCTGGGCGCCGGCCTTGGTGGTGGCCCAGACGGTCAGCTCGCTGACCACGCCGCCGTCGCTGACCACGTACTCGTGCAGGGTGACGGTGCCGCCGTCGGCCTGCGGGACGGTCAGGACGGCCGCGAAGTAGGGCGCCTCCGGGGCGCTGTCGACCTTCACGGTGGCGCCGGGCACGGTCTTGGCGCAGGACTTGACGGCCTCCGTCAGGCGGGCCTGGGCCAGGTTGGTGGACTGCTTGGCGCCGCTGCTGTGGGTCGGGTCACCGTGGAACAGCAGGGTCTGCTGGGCCGCCCAGCGGTCCCCGCCGAAGCCGACCTCGGACTTCGCGGCGGCGGCGCCGGTGAACAGCGCCTCGTCGTCCTTGGCGACCGCGGCGTGGCACAGCTCCATGCCCTTGAACTGGGTGACGCCGGAGACCTGCTTGGCGTTGGCCGCCAGCGGCGTGTAGTGGTAACTCTCGTCCATCGGGATGCTCTTGGTGTCCATCCAGGCCTTGTCCGGGATGCCCTTGTCGCTTCCGGTGGGCTTGGTGGGGTTGGTGGCGGGGGTGGTGGCCCCGGCCGGGGCGGCGATCGTGCCGCCGTCCTGGCCGTTGTCCGGCCCGCAGGCGCTGAGCGCGCCCAGGCAGACGAGGGCTGCGGCGGTGGCGGTGACGACTCTGGTGGTGCGCAACTGACGGTTCCTCGGATGTCCGGTGGCATTGGTCGGGGTCGGGTGCTCGCCGGCCGTGGGCCGCTGGTGCGCGGCGCCGTCCGTCCGTCCTCGCCGCCCGGTCGACCCGTGGTCACGGGCGTGCGGCATGGCGGCTCCTCCCCCTGTGCTTGGGGCCGCCTGGCTCCTCGCCCTGCCCGCCGCCCCGGGATTGAGGAGTGGTCAGGGCCGATGCGCATCGACGGTGATCGAAAACCTATGCCAACGGACCGTCGGCCGCAAAGCCGGGTTCCGGGCCGGACGCCCGGATTCCCTTTTGTGGTCGATGGTGCTGATTGGGCCTGTGTGTTCGATGTGATCGGATGCGGTGGGGGCCGGGGACGGGGCGCGGGGTGGTCCTCGGGGCGCGGGATCGCCCCCGCGCGGGACCGGCGGCCGGGGACGCGTCCGGCCTGGTCGGGCGACCAGGCCGCCGATGCCGGAACGCCGTCGAGGGTGACCACGGTCTGTCGGCCGACGGCCTCGCCGAACACGGCGGCGATCGCCCCGGCCGCCGCCGCGACCGACCGGGCGGGCGCGTCCGGGAACTGCGGCAGGTGGTACGCAGGGAAGCCGTCCGCGGGCGCCGGGGGCGCCGAGCTGCTGGGCGAGCCGGGGAAGGGCCCGGGGGAAGCAGCCGGACACGCCCTGGAGCCGGGGGTGGTGGGCGAGCGCGGTCTACGGATGAGCGGCCGTTTGGAGGCCGGCGGTTCGCTGGAAGAGCGCCGTGAGGAGGAAGGGGACGCCGAACAGCGCCGAGTCGGGGCCCTGGGCGGCCATCGGGCGGATCTCCAGCGGGGTGAACCCGCGGAACAGCGAGCGGAGTTCGTCCGGCGAGTAGGCCAGGCCGCCCTCCAGCGCGCCGAGCCGGTAGAGCTCCTCGTCGGGCCGCTCGGACCCCATCGCGCCGGCCGCGAAGGCGGTGACGGCGAAGTGCCCGCCCGGCGCCAGGACCCGGTCCAGCAGGGCCAGGTAGCTGACCCGGCGGTGCGGCGGGAGGTGGTGCAGGCAGCCGGAGTCGTAGACCAGGTCGTAGCGGGCGTGCGGGAGTTCGGCCTCGAAGATGCTCGCCCGGTGGAACCTCAGGCCGGTGCCGGTGCCGGTGCCGGTGCCGGTGCCGGTGCCCGTGTCGAGGCCGAGGCCCGCCTCGCGGGCGCGCTCCTCGGCCCAGGCGATGGCGGTGGCGGAGAGGTCGACGGCGTCCACCTCGAAGCCGACGGTGGCCAGGTGGATCGCGTTGCGGCCGTTGCCGCAGCCGAGGTCGAGCGCCCGGCCGGGGGCGAGCAGGCCGCGGTCGAGGTAGTGGGCCAGGTTCTCGTCCGGCTTGGGAGCGAAGAACGGGCGCCCGGCGGACCGGTCCGCGTAGAACCGGTCCCAGAACGGTTCGGCCGGCGGGAAGAGGCCGTCGAGGAGGGTGAGGACGTCTTCGGTGGTGCGGATCGTACGGTTCATGCGGCCGAGCCTAGGCGGCTCGCCGGACGGGTGCGCGGAGCGCGATGACCGCTGTACGGAGGCCTGTTGGGTCTGTCGACGGCCAGGTCGGGACGAGGCTCCAGGCCCGGGGCCGGCGCGCGGCGGCGCCCCCGTCAGGAGCCGGGAAAGGCCGTTTCCGCGGGGCGGGGAGAGGCGCCGGAGGGAGCGTTCCGGAAATTCCTCCGGGAACTTCCGGGTGAAGGGCCGAAGGGTGCGCGAACCGGTCAAACCGGCACGCCGGGGGCCGGACATGACGGCGATGTGAACCTGGTGGGACCGTGACGGCCCGCGCCGCCCGTGTGCTAGGTTCGCGCGCATTCGAACGGTCCGGTGCGCACGGGGGGAAGCATGGTGGCGGTGCCGATGAGTGCCCGGTGGCTGACCGCGCTGGGGATCGTGGCGTTCCTGCTGCCGGTGATCGCCACGACGGCGGGCCGCGGGACGTCGGCGCTGGTGTTCTACCTGCCCGCGCTGTTGTGCGTCGCGGTCTGTGCCGTGCCGTCGTTCTTCCGCCGCCGGGACCGTTTCCGGATCGCCTGCGCGGCCGCCGGGATGACGGTCGCGGCGGTGTCGGCTCCGCCGGGGGTCCTGGGCCTCTGGTTCGCGGTGTTCGCGCCGGGCTGGGCCCGCCTGCTCTACCTCGCCTTCCTCGCCCTGCCGGTCACCGCGATCGCCGCACTGATCGCCGGCTTCCAGCGGGCCAAGGGCCGCGGGAGCGGCCGGCGGGCGGTCGCGGTCGCCTGGGCGGCCACGGCGATCACGGTGGCCGGCTGGGGGTACATCGGCGGCCGCGCGATGGCCTGAGCGACGGACCCCCGAGAGGATCATCGGATTGCCGCCCCACGGCCCGGTCGGATAGGAAACTCGCATGCTCAGGGGAAGCAAGGTCGGGCTCAGGGCCCGGCACGAGGAAGACATCCCGGTCCTGCGGACCGAACTCTTCGACGACGTGGTCACCTCCGCGCGGTCCGAGGGCGCCCCGTGGCGGCCGGTCTCGCCCGGCTCGAAGGACCGCCGGCTCGTGGTGGACGACACCGTACCGACCCACGTGCCCTTCTCCGTCGTGGAGTTGGACGGCGGCGCGCTGGTCGGCACCGCGACGCTGTGGGGCATCGACACCCACCACCGGTCCGCGCACATCGGCCTCGGCATGCTGCCCTCCCGCCGCGGCAAGGGCTACGGCACCGACGTGGTCGCGGTGCTCTGCCACTACGGCTTCGTCGTGCGCGGCCTGCACCGGCTGCAGATCGAGACGCTGGCGGACAACGCCGGGATGCTGCGCTCCGCCGAGCGCAACGGCTTCGTCCGCGAGGGCGTGCTGCGCTCCGCGGTCTGGGTGATGGGCGAGTTCGTGGACCAGGTGGTGCTCGGGCTGCTGGACCGGGACTGGAAGCCGGGCGGGAACCACCCCCGGCCGGAACGGCCCGGAACCGGCGGATGATCACCGTCCCGGCCGGCCGGGTCACCCTCTCCGACCGCCGCACCCAACGCAGTTGGGCCGTCGAGGTGGCCTCGTACCGACTGGCGGCCTGCCCGGTGACCCGCGAGCAGTACGAGGGCGCGACCGGCGACCACCGCCCCGCGCACAGCGTCTCCTGGCTCGACGCCGTCCGCCACTGCAACGAACTCTCCCGCCGTGAAGGCCTCGTACCCGCCTACGCGGTGGACGGCGAGGAGGTCTCCTGGGACCGCGCCGCCGACGGCTACCGGCTGCCCACCGAGGCCGAGTGGGAGCACGCCTGCCGCGCCGGCACGGACGGCCCGCGCTACGGCCCGCTGGACGAGATCGCCTGGCACCGCGGCAACTCGGGTGAGCGGCCGCACGAGGTGGGCGGGCTGCGCCCGAACGCCTACGGGCTGTACGACCTGCTCGGCAACGTCTGGGAGTGGTGCTGGGACCACTACGACCCCGAGGTGTACGGCAGTTACCGCGTGCTGCGCGGCGGCGGCTGGTTCGACGAGCACTGGAGCTGCCGCGCCTCCGTCCGCCGCCGCAGCCACCCGACCCTGCGGATCGACGACGTGGGATTCCGGCTCGCGCGCTCGATCGCCGGGTGAAGGCGGGCCGGTGAAGGACGGGTCGGGCGCGGTGGACGTCCCTCCGGCACGGTGAGTCGCGGGCCCTCGGACATCCGTCCGGAATTTCTCGCGGAATCGAGGAACCGTCGTGAACGGACCCGCGTTGGCGCCTGCATGAGTGACGAGAGATCCGATGAGCCGGTGTCCCTGCGCCCGATCGCCGAGGCCGATCTGGCCGTGATCGAGGAGATGGTGAACGACCCGGAAGCCCTGGGTGAGTTCCAGTGGTACGGCTGGCGGGACCCGCAGCGGTTCCGCCGCCAGTGGGTGGAGGGCGGGCTGCTGGACGACCGGCAGTGGATGCTGGCGGTCGTCGTCGGGGGCGGGTTCGGCGGCTTCGTCGCCGCCAACCGCAGCGGGGTGCGGCCGTCCGCCCCGTACTGGAGCATCGGCGTGCAGCTGCGGCCCCAGGTGCGCGGGCGCGGGATCGGCACCCGGGCCCAACGGCTGCTGGTGGACTACCTGTTCGCGCACTCGCCGGTGATGCGGCTGGAGGCGGACACGGAGGCCGGCAACCTGGCCGAGCAGCGCGTCCTGGAGAAGCTCGGCTTCACCCGCGAGGGCGTGCAGCGCGCGGTGACCTTCCGCGGCGGCGAGTGGCGCGACGTCGTGCGGTACAGCCTGCTGCGCACCGACCCGCGGCCCTGACCGGCCCCGACAGGCTCTGGCGGACCTGGACGCCGAACCACTCCTCGGCGAGGGCGTCCGGCGTCCGCGCCGAGGGCTTCGACTCCCGCAGGTGCCACGGCAGGTTGCCGTGCACGTGGAGCAGGGTGTACGCCCTCGGCGGGCGGGGCTCGACGCGGCGCCCGTAGGCGTCCGGCAGGTGGCCGAGCAGGTGCGGGCCGGCCCGGGCGGTGAACTCGGCGCCGTTCCGCGGCGTCGGTTCTCAGTCCCCGTCCCGGCGGCTGCCGCAGGCGTCGGCGTCCGTGGCGACCGGCTCCGGGGTGGACGGGTCGCGGGTGAGCAGGTAGCGGGCGCCGGGCCCGGCCTCGCCCGCGCGGTCGGCGGCGTTGTAGAGGGCGCAGCGCGACAGCGAGAGGCACCCGCAGCCGATGCAGCCGGAGAGCTTCTCCTTGAGCCGCCGCAGTTCGGCGATCTGCTCGTCGATCCGGCTCTGCCAGGACTCGGCCACCCGGTCCCACTCGGTGCGGCTGGGGGCCGGGCGGTCGGGGAGGCGGTCGAGGGCGACCTTCGCCTCGTCCAGCGAGAGGCCGACCCGCTGGGCGGCGCGGACGAAGGCGATCCGGCGCAGTGTGCCGCGGGTGTAGCGGCGCTGGCCGCCGGTGGTGCGGGTGGCGTGGATCAGGCCGAGGCTCTCGTAGTAGCGCAGCGCGGAGGGGGCGAGGCCACTGCGCCGGGCGAGTTGGCCGATGGTGAGCAGGTCGCTGTGGTGCGGGCCGGGGGCATGGCGGGCTTCGTGGCGGTCTTCGTGGCGGGCGGTCACGGGGACCCACTCTAGCCGTTTGACCTCAAGTCGGCTTTAAGTTGCACGATCGGGGGCATGACGACGAACCCGACGGCCGAGGCCGGGACCGGCACCCGTTTCGAGGACCTGCCCGCCCTGATGAGCCTGATGACCGGCGACGAGAAGCACGGCCCCGCCGCCACCTCCACCCTGGACGCGCTCTGGGTGCTCTACGACCGGGTGCTGCGGGTGGCCCCGGAGACCGCCGACGCGCAGGACCGCGACCGCTTCCTGCTCTCCAAGGGCCACGGCCCGATGGCGTACTACGCCGTGCTGGCGGCCAAGGGCTTCCTCGACCCGCAGGTGCTGCCGAGCTTCGGCGGCTACGACTCGCCGCTCGGCCACCACCCGGACCGCACGCTGGTCCCCGGCGTGGAGATCGCCTCCGGGTCGCTCGGCCACGGCCTGCCGCTGGCCGTCGGCACCGCGCTCGGGCTGCGGGCCCAGGGCCTGACCGACCCGGCGGTCTGGGTGCTGGTCGGCGATGCGGAGTTCGACGAGGGCTCCAACGCCGAGGCGGTGGCCTTCGCCGGGGCCTACGGGCTGGAGCGGCTGCACGTGGTGGTGATCGACAACTCCTCCGCCACCCACGGCTGGCAGGGCGGCATCGCCCAGCGGTTCGCGGCCGAGGGCTGGTCGACCGCGACGGTGGACGGCCGCGACCACGAGGCGCTGTACCGCGCCTACACCGCCGAGCACCCGGGCCGCCCGCACGTGGTGGTCGCCCGGGTCGAGCCCAAGTACTCCTGAGCACCCACGTACTCCTGAGCACCCACGTACTCCTGAGCACCCACGTACTCCTGAGCACGCCGAGCACCGCCGACCTCCCGGCGACGAAAGGACCTTCACCGATGGACACCATGCGCGACCGCTTCGTGGCCGTGACCACCCGCCTGCTGGACGAGGACCCCCGGCTGGCCCTGGTGCTCGCCGACATCACCGCGGCCGCCTTCGGCCCGGCCCAGGAGCTCCACCCCGACCGGGTGGTCAACGTGGGCATCCGCGAGCAGCTCCTGATCGGCGCGGCGGGCGGCCTGGCGCTCACCGGGATGCGCCCGATCGCCCACACCTTCGCCAGCTTCCTGATCGAGCGGCCCTTCGAACAGGTCAAGCTGGACCTCGTCCACCAGGGCGTCGGCGCCGTGCTGGTGAGCGCGGCGGGCTCCTACGACTGGCCGGCCGGCGGCCGCACCCACATGTCCCCGGGGGACGTCGCCCTGCTGGACACCCTGCCGGGCTGGACGGTCCACGTTCCCGGCCACCCGGACGAGGCCGAGCAACTGCTGCGCCACGCCTACGCGGACGGCGACCGCAACGTGTACGTCCGGCTGTCGGTGCAGCAGAACGCGACCCCGCTGCCGGTCGAACCGGGCCGCTTCACCACGGTCCGGACGGGCTCGCGCGGCGCGGTGCTCGCCGTCGGGCCGATGCTGGACGCGGTGCTCGCGGCCACCGAGGGCCTGGACGTCTCCGTGCTGTACGCGGCGACGGTGCGCCCCTTCGACGCCGCCGGACTGCGGGCGGCGCTCGGCGAGCGGGCCGATGTGGTGCTGGTCGAGCCGTACCTGGCGGGCACCTCCGCCGGCGAGGCGCACGCGGCGCTCGCCGACCGCCCGCACCGGGTGCTGGGCCTGGGCGTGCCGCGCGAGGAGCACCGGCACTACGGCTCGATCGAGGAGCACCTGGCCGCCTACGGCCTGGACGCCCCGTCGCTGCGGGAGCGGATCGGCACCTTCCTCTGGTAGGCGACTCCCACGGCGGGTTCCTGCCGGAGGGGGGACGCTCAGACGGCGACGATCGCCACCGCGTCCGCCGCCAGCCGCACCGCCGGCCCCTCCAGCGCCGCCGCCCCGAAGGCCGCCACCACCTCGCGCCCGGTGGCCCCCAGCGCCGGCGCGGCCTCGCCCGGCCCGAGGTTGACGGCGATCCGGTACGGCCCCCGGTGCACCACCAGCAGGCCCGCCGCCTCGTCGTGCGTCACCCGCACCGCGCCGAGGTCCGGGTCGGACAGTTCCGGGCGCTCGCGCCGCAGCCGGATCAACTGCCGGTACCAGGAGAGCAGTTCGGTGTGCGGGGCGCGCCGGGGCTCGGTCCAGTCGAGGACCGAGCGCAGTACGGTGGCGGGTTCCTGCGGGTCGGGGACGGCCTCGGCGGCCCAGCCGTGCTCGGCGAACTCCCGCCGCCGGCCCTGCCGGACGGCCTCGGCGAGGTCCGGGTCGGTGTGGTCGGTGAAGTACTGCCAGGGGGTGGCGGCTCCCCACTCCTCGCCCATGAAGAGCATCGGGGTGAACGGCGAGGTGAGCACCAGTGCCGCGCCGCAGGCGAGCCGGCCGGGGGAGAGGCTGGTGGAGACGCGGTCCCCGAGCGCCCGGTTGCCGACCTGGTCGTGGGTCTGGAGGTAGCCGAGCAGTCGGTGTCCGTCGCCGAGCGGGGCGAACGGGCGCCCGTGGGTGCGGCCGCGGAAGGAGGACCGGGTGCCGTCGTGGAAGAACCCCCGGGTGAGCGTCTTGGCGAGGGCGGCGAGCGGCGCGCGCGCGAAGTCCCGGTAGTAGCCCTGGGATTCGCCGGTGAGCGCGCAGTGAAGGGCGTGGTGGAAGTCGTCGCTCCACTGGGCGGTGAGCCCCTGCCCGCCGGCCTCGGGCGGGGCGGTGGTGGCCGGAGAGTTGCGGTCGGACTCGGCGATCAGGAACAGTGGCCGGTTGGTCGTGACAGCCAACTTCCGTACCTCGCTGGAGAGTTCCTCCAGAAAGTGGACCGCCCGGTGGTCCACGAGGGCGTGCACGGCGTCCAGCCGCAGCCCGTCGATCCGGTAGTCGCGCAGCCAGGCCAGCGCGCTGCCGATCAGGTAGGCGCGCACCTCGTCCGAGCCGGGCGCGTCCAGGTTGACCGCCGAGCCCCACGGGGTGTGGTGCCGGTCGGTGAAGTACGGGCCGTACGCGGGCAGGTGGTTGCCGGAGGGGCCGAGGTGGTTGTGGACGACGTCCAGCACCACCCCGAGGCCCCTGCGGTGGGCGGCGTCCACGAAGCGCTTGAGCCCGTCGGGGCCGCCGTAGGGCTCGTGGACGGCCCAGGGCGAGACCCCGTCGTAGCCCCAGCCGTGCTTGCCGGGGAACGGGCAGACCGGCATCAGCTCGACGAAGTCCACGCCCAACTCGACCAGGTGGTCCAGCCGTTCGGCGGCGGCGTCGAAGGTGCCGCGGGCGGTGAAGGTGCCCACGTGCAGTTCGTACAGCACCGCGCCGGGCAGCGGCCGGCCGCGCCGGCCCTCCTGCGACCAGCGGAACGCGGCGTGGTCCACCGCGCGGCTCGGCCCGTCCGGCCCGTGCGGCTGCCGGGCCGAGCGCGGGTCGGGCAGCGGCGGGCCGTCGTCGAGCCGGAAGGCGTAGTCACCCGCCGGAGCCTCGCCGGACCACCAGCCGTCCCGGTCCGGGCAGCGGGACAACTCGTAGGCGAAGCCGTTGACTTCGACCCGCACGCGGTCGGCCGCGTGGGGCGCCCACACCTCGTAGGCCGGCATCATCCCCTCCTCGTCAGCAGCGCCACCGGCAGGGCCGCCAGCAGCTCGGCCACCGGCACCGCGCCCGCCGGGAAGCTCCGCCCGGTCAGCTCGTCCGTCCACGGCCAGCCCGCCGGCAGCTCCAGCACGGTGTCGCGCCAGCCGCCCGCCCGCTCCAGCCCGTACGGCAGCCGGGTGACGGCGGTGACCACGTCCTCGCCCCGGGCGAAGGCCAGCAGGTGGTCACCGGCGAGGCCCGCGGCGTGCAGCGGCCGGTACGGGCCGAGCGGGTGGGAGCGGCGCAGGTGCAGCGCGGTGGCGGTGAGGTGCAGCTTCTCCCGGGCGAGGTCGCCGGGGCGCGGCGCGGCCGCGTCGGTCAGCCGCACGGCGAGCGCCCCGAAGTCCACCACGCCCCGGTTGTCCGGGTCCACCAGGGTGTACAGCGGCTCCTCGCTGCCCTGGTAGAGGTCCGGCACGCCCGGCACGGTGAGGTGCAGCAGCGCGGCGGCGAGGGTGTTGGCGCGGGCGTACGGGGCGAGGGCGTGCACGGCGCCCTCGATCCTGGGCAGCAGCCCGGGGTTGCCGTGGACGGAGCGGGCGCGCTGCTCCAGGGCCCGCTCGTAGCCGGGGTCGGGGCTGGTCCAGGAGGTGTGCAGCTTGGCCTCCCGGGCGGCCTTGAGCAGAGCGGCGACCAGCCGGTCCGGGTCGATCGGCCAGGCGGCGACCAGGGTGTGCCAGAGCAGCCAGTCGGCGTCCCGGTCGAAGCCGGGGCCCGCGGCGGTGGACCACGCGGCGGCCTCGGCGGCCCAGGCGTCCGGCCGCTCGGCGAGCACGGCGAGGCGGGCCCGGGCGTCGGCGCTGCGCTTGGTGTCGTGGGTGGAGAGCACCGTCATGCTGTGCGGCCAGGTGCCCTCCAGGTAGCGGCACCAGTCGTGGAACTCCGCCGGGTGCAGCCCGGGCCGGGCGGGCTCGCCGCCGACCTCGTTGAGGCCCGGCAGGGCGTTCCAGCGGTAGAAGGCGGTGTCCTCGACGCCCTTGGCGGCCACCGCGGCGGCGGTCTGGGCGAAGCGCGCGCAGAATTCGTCCTTGTCGGCGCCGCGGCCCAGCTCGCCGAGCGCGAGCGCGGCCACCAGCCGGTCGGTCGGGTCGGCGGAGCCGTCCAGGGCCGCCCGCAGCTGCTCCACCGACGCCGTCGGCGGCGCCTCGCCGGGCCGGGCGTACGGCCGGTACGCCGGGTAGCCGGTGAGCAGCCGGCCGAGCGCCGCGCGCAGCTGCCCGGGCGCGTGGTCGGCGTGCGCGGGCTCGGCCGCGCCGATCCGCAGCGCGATCCGCACCAGCCGCTCGACCTCGGCGGCGAGCTCGCCGTCCGGCCCGGCCATGTCGGCGCGCCCGCGCCGGGCCTCGGCGATCGCGGGGTGCGGGTCGGCACAGAGGTCCCGGACCGGCCCGCCGTGCAGGAAGGACTCGTACGCCCCGGCGAGGCGGCAGGCACCCGCGTGGTCGACGAGCACGCCGTCGATCCGGCGCAGCGCGTCGTAGCCGGTGGTGCCGGCCACCGGCCAGTCCGCGGGGAGCCGCTCCTCGCCGGTGAGGATCTTCTCGACCACGACGTACGCCCCGCCGGTGGCCGCCGCCAGGCGCTCCAGGTAGCCGCGCGGGTCGGCGAGCCCGTCCGGGTGGTCGATCCGGAAGCCGTCCAGGACGCCGTCGGCGTGCAGCCCGAGGAGGACGGCGTGGGTGGCGGCGAACACCTCCGGGTCCTCGGCGCGCAGTGCGATCAGCTCGTTGACGGTGAAGAAGCGCCGGTAGTTGAGCTCGGTGCGGGCCAGCCGCCACCAGGCCAGCCGGTACCACTGGCGGGCGAGCAGCTCCGGCAGCGGCAGCTCCTCGGTGCCGGGGCGCAGCGGCAGCTCGTGCCGGTGGTAGCGCAGCACCCCGGCGTCCACGGTGAGCTGGTCCAGCACCGCGCCGAGCCGGTCGCCGAGCAGCGGCAGCAGCACCCGCCCGCGCCCGGGGGCGTCGACGGGGCCCGCCTGGGCCGTCCAGTCGATGTCGAACCAGCGCGCGTACGGCGAGTCGGGCCCGTCGCGCAGCACCTGCCACAGCGGCCGGTTGAGCCGCTCGGGGGCGGGCACGGCCATGTGGTTGGGTACCACGTCGGCGATCAGCCGCAGGCCGTGGCGGTGCGCGGCGGCGGCCAGCTCGCGCAGCGCCGGCTCCCCGCCGAGCTGCTCGCTGATCCGGGTGTGGTCGACGGTGTCGTACCCGTGGGTGGAGCCGGGGACGGCCTCCAGCAGCGGGGAGAGGTGCAGGTGGGAGACGCCGAGGGCGGCCAGGTAGGGGACGGCGGCGGTGGCGTCGCGGAGGGTGAAGCCGGGCTGGAGCTGGAGGCGGTACGACGACGAGGGGACGGCGGCGGCCGGGCGGGGCTGCGCGGGCTCGGCGGCGGGGGTCATAGCTCCATAGGTACCCGGGGGAGGGCGCCGCCAAGACCCGCTGCTGACCCGAACAGGTGACCTATCCGGCCGTCCGAACGGCCGCGCCGCTCCCGGGGAGCGGCCGGGCACCGCCTGCGAGGACCCGCTTCGAGGACCGCCTTCGGGCACCGCCTGCGCGCGCCGGCTACGCGGGCCGCTGCAGCACCATCAGCGAGCGGTCGGTCAGCCACAGGCGGTCCCCGGCCTTGACCCGCGCGCCGGTGCCGGGGGCGGGCAGCCGGGGCCGGGCGGTGTCGACCACGACCTGCCACTCCTGCCCGTGGTCGGCGGGCACGGTGAACTCCAGCGGCTCGAAGTGGGCGTTGAACATCAGCAGGAAGGAGTCGTCGACGATCCGCCCGCCGCGCCGGTCCGGCTCGGAGATCGCGTAGCCGTTGAGGAAGACGGTCAGCGACTTGGCGTGGCTGGCGCCCCAGTTGCGCTTGGTCATCTCCTCCCCCGTCGGGGTGAACCAGGCGATGTCGGTGAGGTCGTCGAAGCCGCCGGAGGCGGACACCGGCCGGCCGTGGAAGAACCGCCGCCGCCGGAACACCGGGTGGTCGCGGCGCAGCCAGATCATCCCCTGGGTGAACTCCAGCAGCCGCGCCTGCGGCCCGTCGCCCTCGGGCCAGTGCACCCAGGTGAGCTCGTTGTCCTGGCAGTAGGCGTTGTTGTTGCCCAGCTGGGTGCGGCCGAGCTCGTCGCCGTGCGAGAGCATCGGCACGCCCTGGGAGAGCATCAGGGTGGCGATGAAGTTCCGCTGCTGGCGCTCCCGCAGCTCCTCGACGGCCGGGTCGGCGCTGGGGCCCTCGACACCGCAGTTCCAGGAGCGGTTGAAGGACTCGCCGTCCCGGTTGTCCTCGCCGTTGGCCTGGTTGTGCTTCTCGTTGTACGAGACCAGGTCGCGCAGGGTGAAACCGTCGTGGCAGGTCACGAAGTTGATCGAGGCGATCGGGCGGCGGCCGTCGTCCTGGTACAGGTCGGAGGAGCCGGTGAGCCGGGAGCCGAACTCGGCGAGGGTGGCGTTCTCGCCGCGCCACAGGTCCCGCACGGTGTCCCGGTACATGCCGTTCCACTCCGTCCACAGCGGCGGGAAGTTGCCCACCTGGTAGCCGCCCTCGCCGAGGTCCCAGGGCTCGGCGATCAGCTTGGCCTGGGAGACCACCGGGTCCTGCTGGACCAGGTCGAAGAAGGAGGACAGCCGGTCCACCTCGTGGAACTGCCGGGCGAGGGTGGCGGCGAGGTCGAAGCGGAAGCCGTCCACGTGCATCTCGGTCACCCAGTAGCGCAGCGAGTCCATGATCAGCTGGAGCACGTGCGGGCTGCGCATCAGCAGGCTGTTGCCGGTGCCGGTGGTGTCCTCGTAGAAGCGCTGGTCCCGGGCGAGGCGGTAGTAGGAGACGTTGTCCAGGCCGCGCAGCGACAGCGTCGGCCCCAGGTGGTTGCCCTCGGCGGTGTGGTTGTAGACGACGTCCAGGATCACCTCGATCCCGGCCGCGTGCAGCGCCTTGACCATGGACTTGAACTCCTGCACCTGCTGGCCGCGGTCGCCGGTGGAGGAGTAGGAGGAGTGCGGGGCGAAGAAGCCGACGGTGTTGTAGCCCCAGTAGTTGGCCAGGCCGAGGTCCCGCAGCCGGTGGTCACGGACGAACTGGTGCACCGGCATCAGCTCGATCGCGGTGATGCCGAGCTTGGCCAGGTGCTCGATCACCGCCGGGTGGGCCAGGCCCGCGTACGTCCCGCGGATCTCCTCGGGGATGCCCGGGTGCAGCCGGGTGAGGCCCTTGACGTGGGCCTCGTAGATGACGGTGCGGTGGTAGTCGGTGCGCGGCGGGCGGTCGGTGCCCCAGTCGAAGTACGGGTTGATGACCACCGAGTGCATCGTGTGCGGGGCGGAGTCCAGGTCGTTGCGGCGCTCGGGGGCGCCGAAGTGGTAACCGTAGACCGACTCGTCCCAGTCGATGTGCCCGCTCATCGCCTTGGCGTACGGGTCCAGGAGCAGCTTGGCGCTGTTGTGCCGCTGCCCCAGGCCCGGGTTGTACGGACCGTGCACGCGGAAGCCGTAGCGCTGGCCGGGCTGGACGCCCGGAAGGTAGGCGTGCCGCACGAAGGCGTCCGTCTCGCGCAGTTCGACGGCCGTCTCGGAGCCGTCCTCGGCGATCAGGCACAGCTCGATCCGGTCGGCGCTCTCGGAGAACACCGCGAAGTTGGTGCCGGCCCCGTCGTAGGTGGCGCCGAGCGGGTAGGGCGTACCGGGCCAGACCTGCATGACTCCTCAACTTCCTTCCTGTCGACGGAAACTGGCACGTGATCCGAGGGCGATCCGGATCGCCTGCCCGGACCGGACGCTCTCTTCCCGGCCGGGCGGCCGGGCATGTGCGCGACCGGGCGCCGTGACGTACGGCACAGCGGCCGCGACGGGCGGCACAGCGCATACTCCCCGAGCCCGTCCCCGGCGGCCGGGACATCCGGCCCGGGTTGGGCCGAACGAGCTCCCACCGGGCATTCGTGTGAAGAATGCGCCCGGTGGTGCGGGGGAGCCCCCGGGCATCCGGCTGCGAGCGGCTCGCGCCGGGCAGTACCCTTGATCGTCCGGCCGCGTGGGCGGGCCTCCAGGAAGTCACAGGGAGTCAGCGGCCCCCGCGCCCGCGGGGGTCGGCCGCAGCAGACCAGACGAGGTGGCGCATGGTGTACCCCGCCGACGGCCCCGGCCGGGGCGCGGCCCGCAGCGAGGCACCCACGGTCGTCATGCGCCCCACCCTGACCGGCCGGGCCCTGGTGCCCGCCCAGGGCGGCCCGGTCGAGGTGCCCGCCCTGGCCTGGTCGGCCGGCGAATGGGAGGACGCCTACCAGCGGGTCCGGCTGTCCGGCCGCGCCTACGTCTGGCTCAACCTCGTCGAACAGCGGCTGCGCGCCCTGGTCGACGAGGTGCTGCACCCGATCTACGCCCCCGCCCACGGCGAGGACTGGGTCACCGCCGCCGCCGGGCCGGCCGGCGAGGAATGGGCGCACCGGGCCGGAGCCGTCCGCGAGGTCAGCCGCCGCAAGGGCTACCTCCTCGACCCGGCCGACGACGACCCGCTGGTCTTCCTCACCCTGCCCCAGCTGCGCGAACTGATGGTGCAGCACTGGCCCTGCTTCGAGCCGTACCTGGCCGACCGGCGCGAGATCGAACTGGCGCTGGACGAACTGGAAGTGGCCCGGCACGTGGTCTCCCGCAACCGGGCGCTCACCCAGACCGTGCTCGCCCAGACCGAACGGGCCGCCGCCCGGCTGCTGGCCGTGCTGGACGGCGGCGCAGGCGGGGTGCCCGCCGACGTGGTCGAGTCCCTGGTGGCCGGCCGGTACGCCGACGTCGTCGCCGTGCACGCCGACCGGGTCCGGCTCCAGCGCGACCTGCCCGTCGAGGACCTGCTGGACGGCGCCCGGCGCCTGGACGCGCTCGGCATCGGCCTCGGCATGCTCTGCCAGAACTACACCGGCAAGCGCCTGGTGCGCCTGGCCGGCGAGGGCTGCCGGGTACGGCTGCTCTTCCTCAACCCGGCGAGCAGCGCGGTGCGCCGCCGCGAACGCGAACTCGGCCTCGGACGCAGCGAGTTGTCCCGCTCCATCGAGATGAACATCATGCACGTGCGACGGGTGCGGGCCCGGCTGCGGGACCAGGGCGGCTTCGAGATCCGGGTCTTCGACGAGACCCCGCGCTTCACCGCCTACCTCGTCGAGGGCCCCCGCACCGCCGGCCAGGCCGGCGGCCGACGGCAGGGCCGCGACCTCGGCGTCGTCCAGCCCTACCTGCGCCGCGCCCGCGGCATGGAGTCCCCGGCCCTGGTGCTGCGCGGCGGCGCCGGCCAGCAGCCCGGCGGCACCGAACCCGGACTGCTGGAGGTCTACCGCGAGGAGTTCGAGGGCGTCTGGGCCGACTCCCGGCCCGTCTCCTGAGCCGCGCACCCTCGAATGAGGCGCTGGTCGGGGCGGTCGCGCCGCTGCCGGACCGCGGCCGTGAACAGCGCACCCGACTGGAACCTGCGCCCCGCCACACCCGAGGTCCCTGCGCTCTTGAGCCGGCGGTGGACGGCGAGGTACGCCGCGGCCTCCCGTTCGCCGATGTCGGCGATCCGGCCCCGGTATTCGGCCCGCACACCGTCGAGGACCCGCTCGAGTACGGCCCGGCGCAGTGGATCGGACGTGGCATCGACGCCCGCCCGGACCTCGCGACGGTGACGACGCCGAGACGGCGCTCATGGTCGGCTCCATCGCCCGGGTCCGAGGAACAGCGCAGGGCGGGCGGGCCCGTGATCGGGCTCCCGGTGGGTCGGACTGTCGGTGGGGCGGGTGATGATAGGGGCTGTTTCGAGAGGCAGGACGGAAGGACACACCTGATGAGCTGGTGGCAGCAGCCACTGGTCGGCTTCGACCTGGAGACCACGGGCACCGACCCGGCCGTGGACCGCATCGTCACGGCCGCGCTCGTGGACACCGTCGGGGCCGCCCTGGTGGGCACCGCGCACTGGCTGCTCGACCCCGGGGTGCCGATACCCGCCGAGGCGGAGGCGATCCACGGGATCGGGGACGAGGTGGCGCGGAGCAAGGGCAGACCGGCGAAGGAAGCGGTGGAGGAGATAGCCGCCGCGCTGTGCGAGCGGATCGCCGACGGGCGGCCGGTGGTGGCGTTCAACGCGCCGTTCGACCTGTCGCTGCTCGACGCCGAGCTGCGCCGGCACGGGCTGGCGACGCTCGCCGAGCGCCTGGGCCGCCCCGTCGGGCCGGTGCTGGACGCGCTGGTGATCGACCGCGCCGTGGACAAGTACCGCAAGGGCTCGCGCACCCTGCAGCGGGTCTGCGAGCTGTACGGGGTGGAGCTGACGGACGCCCACGAGGCGGGCAGCGACGCGCTGGCCGCCGTCCGGGTCGCCGTCGCGCTGGCCGGCCGCTACCCGAACGAGGTCGGCGCGCTGGACCCGGCCGAGCTGCACCGGCGGCAGATCGACTGGTACCGGCAGTGGGCCGAGAGCCTCCAGGCCTGGCTGCGCCGCGGCAAGGACCCGCAGGCGGTGGTCGACCCGCGCTGGCCCGCCCGGTGACGGAGGTCCGCCCGGTACGCCGCGCCCGCCCCGCGGACCCGCCCGGCTTCCTCGCGCCCGCCGCCGAGGTCGAGCACTCGTTCGGCCCGACGGCCGCCGAGCCGGGCTTGCGCAGCGCCGGGCCCCGACGGCCTTACGCGGCCGGGAAGTCGAAGGTGTAGCCCTGGGCGACCAGCCAGGGCAGCAGCTGCTTGAGCGCGGCCACGGTCTGGCTGCGGTCGCCGCCCCCGTCGTGCATCAGGATGACGCCGCCGGGCTTGAGCTGCTTCTGCACGGCCGAGACGATCGCCGGCGTCCCCGGCCGCGCCCAGTCGCGCGGGTCGACGGACCAGCCGAGCGAGGACATCCCCAGGCTCGCGGTGATCTGCTCGTTGTCGGCGTTGAAGCCGCCGCCCGGGGCGCGGAACCAGCCGACCTCGGTGCCGGGGCCGCCCGCCTGGACGATCATGTCCCGGGCGGCGGTGACCTCGTGCACGGCCTGGTCGTGCGGGAGCTTCGCGAACGGCTGCGGGTGGTGGACGCTGTGGTCGCAGAGCCGGTGCCCGGCGGCCAGGACGCGCTTGACCATGGCCGGGTTGGCGGCGGCGTTCTGGCCGATCTCGCAGAAGGTGGCCTTGACGTGGTACTGGGCCAGCAGGTCGAGGATCTGACCGGTGGCCGGGCCGGGGCCGTCGTCGAAGGTGAGTGCCACGGTGCGGCCGCCGGAGGCGGTGGAGCCGATCACGGTGCCCGCCCCGGTGTGCGGGGGCGGCGCGGCGGGCGAGGACGGGTCGGCGGCCGGTGCGGTCGGGGTGGCGGCCGGCGTGGCGGGCGCGGTGGACACCGGGGAGCCCGTGGCCGCGGGCGGGTTCGGCTTCGCCGGCGCCGACGGGGCGGAGGCGGGCGCGGAGGCGGGCGCGGAGGGGGCCGCGGGGGAGACCGGCGGCGCGGCGTCCGAGCCGGGTGCCGGCGCGATGGTGGTCGCCGCCGTCCCGCTCGGCCGGGCGGCGTCCGGGGACGGCGTCCCGGCCGCGGTCGCGCTCGGCGCCGCCTGGGGCGCCCTGCCGGCCGTCCCGCACGCGGCCAGCCCCAGGGCGGCGGCCACCGCCACACAGCCCGCCAGCAGCCGGCGCCGGGAGCGGGACGGTCGGGTCGGGGCGAAGGGGCGGCGGCGGGCGGTCCGGTGCATGGCGGCGGCTCCTGAGGTGCGAGTACGGTGCCGATCTCTCGGGTCAGGACGACTGTCCGACAGGACGCCGATCGTACGTTCCTCGGTTGCGGACCGGACCGGACCGCCGTAAGAGTCTTCTCACACCCGCCCCGGTGGCAGAGCCGCCCCGCCACGGGTAACGGGAGGGCCGTCAGAACGGGTACCAGCGCACCTCCGCGGCCCCGTCCCGCAGCGAGTCCACCCGGCGCCGGAACTCCTTCAGCGCGGCCGGGTTGCTGGCCGCCTGCTGCGCCACCCAGGAGGCGCTGGCGGTCTCCCGGGCGCCGCGCAGCACCGAGAAGCCGGGCCACTCGCGCACGTCCCACCCGTACGCCTCGGTGAACGCCCGGTACTCCTCGGCGGGTACGCCGTACCGGTCCTGGCTGAGCGCGAGGACCACCAGGTCGTGCTCGCGCAGGTCGTTCGCCATGAACTCCAGGTCGAGCAGCACCGGGCCTTCGGGGCCGATGTGGACGTTGCGCGGCAGCGCGTCGCCGTGGATCACCCCGGGGTGCAGCTGCGGGACGAGGTCCGGCAGGGCGGCCTCGAAGGCCTCCCGGCGGTGGCGCAGGAAGGCGACGTCCGCCGGGTCGACGTGGCCCTCGGCGGAGGCCAGCCAGCGTTCGACCGGGGCCAGCAGGTCGCGCCGGCCGAGCGTGAAGGGCGGCAGCGGCAGCCGGTGCAGGGCGCGCAGCAGCGGGGCGAGGTCGACCGGGCGGGCGGGCCGGACGGCGGGCGCGAGCCGGTGCCAGAAGGTGACCGGGTGGCCGTCGGCGAGCTGCGGCTCGGGCGCCACCGCGTCGTACGGGCGGACCACCGGCACGTCCTGCCCGGCCAGCCAGTGGGCGAGGGCCAGCTCGCGGTGTGCCCGGTCGTACAGCTCGGGGCCGCGGCCGACCTTGGCGACCACGGCCGGGACGCCGAGGTCGAAGACGGCGTTCTCGCCGAGCGCGAGCAGCGTGGCCCCGTCGGGGGCGGCCAGGCCGGCCGACTCGCAGGCCTGGGCGAGCAGCAGCCGGGCGCGGCCCTCGTCGAAGGGGATCATGACTGGTTCCGTTCCGCCGACGTTCGTCCGGAGGATCCCGGACGGTGATCATCATGACGCACGGACGCCGGGCCCCGCGCGTTGCGGGACCCGGCGTCGGGGCGTTCCGGCGGGGGCTCAGACCCCGGCCCGGCGGTGGCGCGCCCCCTCCGTGGCGGCGGCGGCCGGCCGGGCGGGCGGCGCGGCCCCGTCGGCGCCGAGCGGCGGGACGGACTCGCCGTGCGAGAGGTCCGGCAGCCAGTGCAGCCAGCGCGGCAGGTACCAGTTGCGCTCGCCCAGCAGCGTCATCACCGAGGGCAGCAGCACCGCGCGGATCACCGTGGCGTCGATCAGCACCGCGACCGCCAGGCCCACGCCCATCTGCTTCATCACCTGCATGGACAGCGAGCCGAAGACCGAGAACACCCCCACCATGATCACCGCGGCGCTGGTGACCACCCCGGCCGTGGAGCGGATGCCGTGGGCGACGGCGGCCCGGGTCGGCAGGCCGCGGTCACGGCCCTCCTTGATCCGGGAGACCACGAACACGTGGTAGTCCATCGAGAGCCCGAAGAGGATCACGAAGAGGAACAGCGGCACCCAGGACTCCACCGCGCCGACCCCGGCGGTGCCCAGCAGCGAGGCGCCCATGCCGTGCTGGAAGACCAGCGTCAGCACCCCGTACGCGGCGCCCACCGAGAGCAGGTTGAGCACCACGGCGGTGGCCGCGACGACCGGGGAGCGGAACGAGGTGAGCATCAGCAGGAAGGCGAAGGCGACGACGAAGCCGAAGACCAGCGGCATCGAGCCGGTCATCTTCCGGTTGAAGTCGTACGAGGCGGCGGTCTGGCCGGTGACCGGCGCCTCGGTGCCGGGCACCTTGAGCACGGTGGCGGGCAGCAGGTCCTCGCGCAGGCTCTTCAGGGCGTCGTTGCTGGTGGTGTCGTTGCCGCTGCCGTTGAGCGGGATGTTGACGACGGCCACGTTCCGGTCGGCGTGCACGGCGACCTCCACCGGGCCGTGCATCCGCCCGCCGGCCAGCGCCCTGGCCTGGAGCTCGGCGATCGCGGCGGTCATCGCGGGGGAGTCGATGTCGGAGGCCCTGATCACCACGGTGGCGGGGGCGGGGCTGCCGGGGAAGGCGGCCTCGATCTTCTGCGAGGCGGCGACCAGGGCGTTGCCCCTGGGCAACTGCTGCTGGAAGGTCAGCTTGGCGGTGTGCATGGTGAGCAGCGGCGCGGCCAGGGCCAGCAGGAAGGCGCAGGCGAGCACGGTGGCCGCCAGCGGGCGGCGCAGCACCGGGGTCAGCACCGCGTTCCAGAACCGTCCGCCGTCCTGTCCGGTGTCCGGGCGGCGCAGCTTGGCGAGGAACGGCACCCGGCCCTTCTCGACCCGGTCGCCGAGCAGCGACAGCAGCGCGGGCAGCACGGTGAGCGAGCCGAGCACGGCGGTGATCACGACCACGATGGTGGCGAAGGCCATCGCCTTGAAGGTGGAGATCCCGGTGAGGAACATGCCGGCCATGGCGACGACCACGGTGATGCCGGAGACCAGCACCGCCCGGCCGCTGGTGGCGGCCGCCACGGCCAGCGCGGTGGCGGCGTCGCGTCCGGCGGCCCGCTCCTCGCGTTCGCGGCGCAGGTAGAACAGGCAGTAGTCGACGCCGACGGCGAGGCCGACCAGCAGCATCACCGAGCTGGCGTCGCCGCTGGTGTGCAGGAACCCGCTGCCGAGTGCGACCAGCCCGGCGGCGGCGATGAAGGCGGTGAGCGCCAGCACCACCGGCAGCACGGCGGCGACCAGCGCGCCGAAGGCGACCAGCAGGATGCCGAGGGCGAGCGGCACGGCCGTCCACTCGGCGCGGGCGAAGTCGTTCGTGAGCTGGTCCTGCACCCACTTGCCGGAGCTGGCGTCGCCGAGCTGGACCACGGTCAGGTCGGGGTTGCGCTTCTGCACGCCGGCCACCGCGTCCAGCACCGGCTGGACGTGGTCCACGGCCTCGGTGGCGTCACCCTTGAGGGTCAGCGTCACCAGCGCGGAGTGGCCGTCCGCGGAGACCGCCTTGGTGTCGTACGGCGAGTGGACCTCAGCGGCCTCGCCGGTGCCGTTGACGGCGGCGATCACCTGGGCGACGACGGCGCGGAACTCCGGGTCGTCGGCGCCGCGGGTGGCGCTCTGGACCAGCACGGTCTCGCCGGCCGGGCTCTTCAGGCCGGCCTCGTCGAGGATCCGCGCGGCCCGGGAGACCTGCCCGGGGACCTGCTCGGCTTCGGTGATCTTCGTGCTGCCGTGCAGGCCGCCGAGGACGGCGGTCAGGACGACGAACAGCAACCAGCCGAACACGGCCGTCCTGCGGTGCCGGGCGCTCCAGGCGCCCATCGCCGCCGCCAGGCCGAGTCTGGGCTTCACGGGCTTCACGGTGGTTCTTCCCCCCTGGGAGATTCGGCGGTCGTCGCCGGACGGGAGCGGCGGCGGCCCCGGGTCGCGGGAGCCGCCGATCGCGGTGCGCCGACTGCGGTCCGGCGTCCCGATCGACAGTAGGGAAGCGGGGGTTGACGGTTAATCCGGCTGGCGGGTGGCCTCGTCCTGGTGCTCTCCTCGGGGGCCCGGGTGGGGTTTTCCCTACCCCCGGACCCCGAGATCTCCTCCTGAGGGGTAGGGGATCCACCTCCACCCTGAGGGGGAGAAGTCTCCACCCGCAGTACGAGGTCAACGGGCCCGCGTCCGGGAGAGACTGGGCCGGGGCCGCTTCGTGGCGGCCCGACGGGGGTTGAAGCACACGGGGGCTCCTTGCCGGGCGGCAAGCAAGTGCTCGTAGGATGATGCCCCAGATCTACTTACCTGCCGACCGGCAAGGGAGCGTCTTGCGGGCGTTCCCGAGTCGGCCTTGCCGTCGCCCCGAAACCCGTCCCCCGAGGGCTGCGGTGAACCATGCCCAGGAGGCATCACGAGCATGTTCCACCGACTAGGACAATTCGTCGTTCGCCGTGCGTGGTGGGTGATCGCCGCATGGGTCGTCGCGATGATCGCCATCGTCGCGACGGCGCCGAAGGTCACCTCGCAGACGGACGAGTCCGCGTTCCTGCCCAAGCACTACGAGTCCATCCAGGCGGCGCAGCTCCAGGCAGAGGCCTTCCCGTCGAGCTTCACGCCCTCCGCGCTGCTGCTCTTCGAGCGCAACGACGGCCAGGCCCTGAACGAGACCGACCAGGCCTCGATGGACAAGGTCGTCAAGGGCCTCACCGACGCGCACATCCCCGCCGTCGAGACGATCCTGCCGGTCGACCCCAAGAACTCGAAGTCCAAGGACGGCAAGTACGCGCTGTCCATGGTCGCCATCGACAAGAACAAGATGCAGAGCACGGAGTTCACCGAGGCCGCGAAGAAGCTTCGCAGCGAGGGCTCCAAGCTCGCCGACGGCTCCGGACTGAAGTTCCAGGTCGGCGGTCAGGCCGCCAGCAGCCTGGACCAGCAGGACGCCTCCGGCGCCACCGACGCCATCGTCATGTTCGGCAGCCTGCTGCTGGTCATCCTGATCGTCGGCATCATCTTCCGCAGCATCCTGGCCGGCATCCTGCCGGTCATACTCTCGCTGGCCATCGCGATGCCGGTGGCCAACGGCCTGATCGCCGACGCGATCAAGATGTTCGACCTCAAGTCCTCCCCGATGACCTCGGCGATCCTGATCATCGTGGTCCTGGGCGTCGGCACCGACTACTTCCTCTTCCTGGCGTTCCGCTACCGCGAGCGGCTGCGCCTGGGCGAGGACCGCAAGACGGCCGTCGCCAACGCCGTCGGCCGGGTCGGCGAGGCGATCGCCTCCGCCGCCGGTGCCGTCGCCGTCGCCTTCGCCGTCCTGGTCCTCTCCAGCCTGGGCATGTTCACCGCGCTCGGCCCGGCACTGGCCATCGCGGTCATCGCGACCGCCCTGGTCTCGCTGACCCTGGCCCCCGCCGTGCTCGCCGTCATCCCGTCCAAGGGCGTGTTCTGGCCGGGCAAGAAGTGGATGCAGGAGCCGTCGAACGCCCGCTTCGCCGCGCTGGGCCGGATGACCGGCAAGAAGCCCGGCCTGGTCGCCCTGGTCTCCGGCGCCATCCTGGTGGTGCTGGCCCTGGCCGGCATCAACTACAACGGCACCTACGACCTGGCCGGCAGCTCCATGCCCAAGGGCAAGGAGTCGATGGTCGTCCAGGACAAGCTGATGACCGCGTTCTCGGCCGGCGCCGCCGACCCGAGCCACGTCTACCTGACCAGCACCGACGGCGCCAAGCTCAGCGACTCGGCGATCAAGGACTTCGCCGGCAAGATCCAGGGCGTCCCCGGGGTCGCCACGGTCGTCGCGCCGTCCGCCGAGGCCAAGACGGTCAACGCCGAGGGCACCACCGGCGACTTCACCGTCCTGCTCAAGGACGCGCCGGCCTCCAACCAGGCCATCGACACCATCGAGAAGGTCCGGGACACCGCCCACGCGTCGGCCCCGGCCGGCAGCAAGGCCCTGGTCGGCGGCATCACCTCGGTGTACAAGGACATCAACACCGCGATGGTGCACGACTACACGCTGGTCTTCCCGATCGCGGCCGTGCTCATCATGCTCATCCTGGGCCTCCAGCTGCGCAGCGTGGTCGCCCCCTGGTACCTGATGGCCTCCGTCGGCCTCGGCTTCGGTGCGACCCTCGGCGCCACCACCCTGCTGTTCCAGAACGTCAAGGGCGAGCCCGGCCTGATGTTCATGCTGCCGATCTTCATCTACCTCTTCGTGGTGGCGATCGGCACCGACTACAACATCCTGATCATCGCCCGCCTCCGCGAGGAGGCCCGTGAGGGCCGCAATCCGCGCGACGCGGCCCGCGAGGCCGTCAAGCACGGCGGCCCGACCGTCGCGGCGGCCGGTTTCATCCTGGCGGCGTCCTTCGCGACCTTCATGCTCGCGGGCAACGTGCTCTTCATGGAGCTCGGCTTCTCGCTGGCCTTCGGCATCGTGCTGGCGGCCTTCGTGATGGCGATGTTCTTCACACCGGCGATCACCGCGCTGCTCGGCCACCGCGCCTGGTGGCCCGGCCACGCGGACAGCCCCGGCCACGGCCACGGCCAGGGCCCGGCCCCGCTGGCCGACGCCCACGGCGTGCCGGAACCGGCCGGTCGGCACTGACCCGGACGGGTCGGTACTGGCAGGCGGCGTCCCGCTTCGGCGGGGCGCCGCCTGCCCCTTTCCCCGGGCCGCCAAACGTGATCTCCCGGGCAGAAAATCCCCGGTCAACCCCGGTTCCACCGTGCTACAGTCGAGGCAGTTGCAGTTTTGGTTCCCATGAACGTGGTGTGCGCCTGCTGGTTCCAACCGCCAGGCGCATTTGTTTTGTCCGGTGTTTCAGTCTCCGGATGGGGATCGCGGCTACTTGGGGATCCACGAGGTGTGGGTCCCTGATGCCCCAGTTAGAGGAGACGGTTATGGCTACCGGCACCGTGAAGTGGTTCAACAGCGAAAAGGGCTTCGGCTTCATCGAGCAGGATGGTGGCGGCGCCGACGTGTTCGCCCACTACTCGAACATCCAGGCTCAGGGCTTCCGTGAGCTGTTCGAGGGCCAGAAGGTCGAGTTCGACGTCACCCAGGGCCAGAAGGGCCCGCAGGCCGAGAACATCCAGATCATCGGCTGACGTCGGCTCCCACGCTGACTCGCGATCATCGCGAAGCGGGGCCCGCACCCATGGTGCGGGCCCCCGCTCATGCCGCCGTACGGCCGGGGCGGCGCACTTTCCCTTCCGACGGCCGACCCAGCCCGCCGACCGGGCTGTAGACCGACGGACGGAGAACCCGTGACCAACCCTGCCCGCCCGCCGCGCGACCGCGGCCCCCGCAACTCCGACCAGGCCCGCCGCACCGCCGGCACCGCCTCCGGCGACGGCCGGCGCAAGCCGCGCAGCCGCGCCGGCGCCCCCCGGCAGAACCGCCCCGCCGCCACCCCCGAGGCCACCGACTTCACCGTGGTCCAGGGCACCCCGGCCCGGCCCCCGGCGGCGTCCTTCGCCGAGCTGGAACTGCCCAAGGCGATCCTCTCCGCGCTCACCCGCCAGGGCGTCACCGAGCCCTTCCCGATCCAGGCCGCCACGCTGCCCGACTCGATCGCCGGGCGCGACGTGCTCGGCCGCGGCCGCACCGGCTCCGGCAAGACCCTGGCCTTCGGCCTGCCGCTGCTCGCCCGTACCGCCGGGCGCCGCGCCGACCCCCGGCACCCGCTGGCGCTCGTCCTGGTGCCCACCCGCGAGCTGGCCCAGCAGGTCACCGAGGCGCTCACCCCGTACGCCACCGCCGTCAACCTGCGGATCACCACCGTCGTCGGCGGCATGTCGATCGGGCGGCAGGCCAACGCGGTGCGCCGCGGCACCGAGGTGCTGGTGGCCACCCCCGGCCGGCTGGACGACCTGATCGGGCGCGGTGACGTCAAGCTCTCCGACGTCGAGATCACGGTCCTCGACGAGGCCGACCAGATGGCCGACATGGGCTTCCTGCCGCAGGTCAGCAAGCTGCTGGAGCAGGTCGCCGAGGGCGGGCAGCGGATGCTGTTCTCCGCCACCCTGGACCGCAACGTCGACCGGCTGGTCAAGCGCTTCCTGACCGACCCGGTCACCCACTCCGTCGACCCCTCGGCCGGCGCGGTCACCACCATGGACCACCACGTCCTCCAGCTGGAGCCCGCCGACAAGGCCTCCGCCACCGCGCACATCGCCTCCCGCGACGGCCGCGTCATCATGTTCGTGCACACCAAGCACGGCGCCGACCGGCTGGCCAAGCAGCTGCTCGCCAACGGCGTGAAGGCCGCCGCCCTGCACGGCGGCAAGTCCCAGCCGCAGCGCAACCGGGTCCTCGACCAGTTCCGGGACAGCCACGTCACCGCGCTGATCGCCACCAACGTCGCCGCCCGCGGCATCCACATCGACGGCCTGGACCTGGTCGTCAACGTCGACCCGCCGGTCGACCACAAGGACTACCTGCACCGCGGCGGCCGCACCGCCCGTGCCGGCGAGTCCGGGACGGTCGTCACCCTGGTGCTGCCCGAGCAGCGCCGCGAGGTCAACCGGCTGATGACGGTGGCCGGCATCCGCCCGACCATCACCAAGATCCGCCCGGGCGACGCCGACCTGGCCCGGATCACCGGCGCCCGCACGCCCAGCGGCGTCCCGGTGACGCTGGCCGTGCCGGTCCCCGCGGACCAGGCCGCCTCCGGCGCCGCGGCCCAGGCCGGCGCCGACAAGCCCGCCGGGGCCAAGTCCGGCTCTCCGCGCCGCCGCTCCGGCAAGCGCTCCGGGCTGCCCGCCGACGTCGACATGAACGGCAACCCGCGCCGCCCCCGCCCCAAGCAGCGCATGGGCGGCGCCGCCCAGGGCGAGCGCCCGCAGGCGGCCGGCTTCATCGGCCGCTCCTCGGGCCGCGCCAAGCCCGGCAGCGGCTCCAAGTCCGGCTCCAACTACGGCACCGGCCGCCAGCGCCGCAAGGCCGACTGACGGCCGTCCGACCCGTACCGAACGGGCCCCGCACCTCCCCACGACAGGAGGCGTGCGGGGCCCGTTCGGCTTTCCGGGCCTGTTTCGGTTCTGCGGGGGCCCGTCCGGCTCTCCGGGCCCGTTCGGTTGTCCGGCGCCGGGGGCGAACAGGCCCGACGAAACTGCCGCTCGGAGCGACGGCCCTGATCAGGGCGCCCATGCCCGGCAGCTGCCGGTGACCTGCCGGTTGACGGCCGACCGCGCACCCCCGAGTCTTTCACGCGGCCCACACATCCGACGCACCGTCACCACGGTCGCGCCGACGGTGGGTCGACGTGATCCCACGACCCGGAAGGACCTTCCATGCGCCGTATCGCAGCCGTGTTCGCCACCGCCCTGCTGGCCGGAGCTGCCGCACTCACCGCGCCGGCCGCCGACGCCGCCGAGCGGGCCACCCAGGGCTCCCAGAGTTCTCAGAGTTCTCAGAGTTCTCAGACCGCTGCGGGCGCCAACGCCCTGGCCGCCGCGAGCTGTTCCGTCGGCAGAAGCGGCAACGGCTTCGTCGGCACCTGCTCGGGCATGGACCCGAACCAGACCTGGCGCGTCGCCGGCAGCTGCCAGAGCATCGGCGCCAACGGGTTCCCCGTCTTCTCGGCGGCGTTCGGTGCCTGGGCCGCCGGCAACGGCACCGCCACCGCGGTGTGCATGTGGCCGGCGATGCCGACCTCCGGCTGGATCGTCTCCGGCCCCGCCGTCCCGGCGGGCCCGACCGGCCAGATCTCCGGCTACGCGAGCAAGTGCGTGGACGTGCGCGGCGGCATCAACTCCAACGGCACCCCGGTCCAGATCTGGGACTGCCTCGGCAACGCCAACCAGCAGTGGAAGATCGGCACCGACGGCACCATCCGTGCCTTCGGCAAGTGCCTGGACGTCTCCGGTGGCAACACCGGCAACGCCACCCTGGTGCAGATCTACGACTGCAACGGCACCGGCGCCCAGCAGTGGCAGGCCCGCGGTGACGGCTCCCTGCTCAACCCGCAGTCCGGCCGCTGCCTGGACGACCTCGGCTTCTCCACCACCAACGGCAACCAGCTGGGCATCTGGGACTGCAACGGCGCCGACAACCAGAAGTGGAACCTCCCGGTCTGACGATCCCGGTAGGCCCGTACGTTCCGTCGCCCGGTTGGACGGACTCAGTGGCGGCCCGGTTTCCGGGCCGCCACCAGGGCCAGCACACCGATCACCAGCAGCATCCAGCCGCCGTTGCCGGGAAAGCAGACGACGCACACCGGCAGGCCGACCGCGATCAGCGACCAGCCGATCAGGGCGGGCAGTTCACCGGTGGCCCGGAGGCTGCGGCGGGCCAGCAGGCCGAGCACCACCACGGCCGCCCCGCCCAGCGTGAACCCGATCGCGGCAGCGGGGGACGCGCGCCCGGCCGCACCGGGCTCGACCACTGCGGCCAGCACCCCGTCCCGCACGATCGCCCCCCACGCGTAGGGCCGCCACAGCCCGAACACCAGGTGCAGCACCGCCGTGCCGATGACCAGCCCCGGTATCCAGCGGGCCAGGCCCCTGGTCATGATGCCCTCCCCGCGCCGCACCGAATGCTTCGTACCCCGCCGTATGCTACGGCCGCCGCACCAGGGCCCGCCGCGCCGCCCGCGGCCCCGCGAGCCCCCGCGCGCCGTCACCCGGGGGAGCGACAGTGCCTTGAGTCACGCAATGCGTTTGCATCACGCTTCTGCTCGCGCATAGTGAGATCTACTGGACTGGTACTGCCAGCACCGCGAGGCCTCGTGAGGCTCAGGCGGTGAGGGCCGGGGCGGCCTGCGCCGTCCGCAGGGCCTGGGCGTGGCGTTCCAGGAGCAGTGCGGCCACCTCGGGGCACGCGCCGAGGACGCCGGCCAGGACGTCCGCCCCGGCGGCCCCGGCGGCGGCCGCGATGCGGTCCGGCAGCAGCCCCGGGGCCAGCAGGTACGGGGCGACGGCGGTGCGCCCGGCGCCGCCGGCGCGCAGGGCGGCGAGCGCGTCGGGGACGCGCGGGCCCGCCGCGGAGGCGTAGGCGACCTCGACGCCGGCCCAGCCGCGGGTGCGCCGCCACTCGGCGGCGACCGCGCGGGTCGCCGCGTCGGCGGCCGGATCGGAGGAGCCGGCCGCCGCCAGCACGACCCCGGTACGGGCCCGCACCGCCGGCGAGCCGACCGCCAGACCGGCCTCGGCCAGCCGCCGGTCCAGGGCCGCGAGCAGCAGCGGCGAGGGGCCGAGGACGTCCGCGACCGGCAGCCGGGAGCCGGCGGCACGCAGCGCGGCCGGGATGTCGTGCTTGGCGTGGAACGCCCGGTTCAGCAGCAGCGGCACCGCCACCGCGTCCGCCAGCCGTCCCACCACCTGCGGGATCCGTGGCGCGCAGTGGTCAAGGTAGGCGGTGGCGACCTCGACGTCGGGCCGCCGTGCCCGCACCTCCTCCACGAGCGCGGCCACCGTCGCGGCGTGGCGCGGGTCGCGGCTGCCGTGGGCGATCAGGAGGAGGGCGGGCATCAGCGGTGCCTCACTTGCTCGCGGCCAGCAGCCCGCGGTTGCGCAGCACCCGGCGCTCGACCGGGGTGAACACCAGCAGCTCGATGGCGATGCCGACGAAGAGGATGAGGATGATGCCGAGCAGGACGCCCGACATGTCGGAGAACTCTCGCTGGTCCTCCAGGAAGCGGCCGAGTCCCCGGCCCAGGTCGGGCGAGGACGCGACGAGTTCGGCGGCCATCAGGGAGCGCCAGGAGAACGCCCACCCCTGCTTGAGGCCGGCCAGGTAGCCGGGCAGGGCCGCGGGGATGAGGACGTGGCGCGCCCCGGCGAGGCCGGTGGCGCCGAGGGTGCGTCCGGCCCGCAGGAACAGCGGCGGCACCTGGTCGATGCCGGCCACCAGCCCGTTGGCGATCGACGGGACGGCACCCAGCAGGATCACCGCGTACATCATCGAGTCGTTGATGCCGAGCCAGATGACGGCCGCGGGCACCCAGGCCACCGAGGGCAGCGACTGCAGGCCCTGCAGGACCGGCCCGATCGCGGTGCGCACCGGCCGGACCCGGGCGACGACCAGCCCGATCGGGGTGCCGATGACCACGGCGAGCAGGAAGCCGGACAGGCCCCGCCAGACGCTGGTCCAGATGATCGAGAACAGGGTGCCCTGGTACCAGAGGTCCTGGGCGGAGCGCCACACGTCCGCCGGGCTGGGCAGCTTGTACGAGGACGTGAGCTGCAGGCTGTACGCCCCCTGCCACAGCGCGAGCACCACGAGGACGCCGATCAGCGGCGGCAGGGCCTTGCTGCGCAGCGCCTCGCCGAGGGATCCGCGCTGGGTGGTGACGGCGTCGAGGGCGTCGAGGCCCGCACCGACGTCGGCGGTGTCGCTCGCGCTCCCGGTGTGCTTGGCGAGCGTGGTGTCAGTGCTGGCCATGGCGGCGGATCTCCCCACGCAGTTCTTCGGTGATCTCGATGGACAGGTCGGCGACGCCGGCGGACTCGATGCGGCGCGGCTGCGGCAGGTCGATGTGCCACTCGCGGGCGACCCGGCCGGGGCGGGAGGAGAGCAGGACGACCCGCTGGGCGAGGCGGACGGCCTCGCGGACGTTGTGGGTGACGAAGAGGACGGACAGCTGCCGTTCGGCCCAGATGCGGGTGATCTCGTCGTGGAGGACATCGCGGGTGATGGCGTCGAGGGCTGCGAAGGGCTCGTCCATGAGCAGCACCCGGCTGCCCTGGGCGAGGGCGCGGGCCATGGCGACGCGCTGGCGCATGCCGCCGGACAGCTCGTGCACGCGCTTGCCGTACGCGCCGGCGAGGCGGACGAGTTCGAGGAGGCGCTCGGCCTCCGTGCGGCGCTCGGGGCGGGGGACGCCGGCCAGCTTGAGGGCGAGTTCGATGTTCCGGCCGGCGGTGAGCCAGGGGAACAGGGCGTGTTCCTGGAACATCAGCGCGGGGCGGCCGCCGGGCACCTCGATGGTGCCGGCGCTGGGCCGGTCGAGGCCGGCGACCAGGTTGAGCAGGGTGGACTTTCCGCAGCCGGAGGCGCCGAGCAGGGTGACGAACTCGCCGGGGGCGACGTCGAGGGTGATGTCGTCCAGGACGTGGGTCCGGGCGCCGGGGCGGCCGAAGGACTTGTGCACGTGCGAGATCCGGACGGCGGGCGCGCCGCCGGGGGCGTCGGCGCCGGGGGCGTCCGCCGAGGTGGTCAGTGCCGGAGTCATCCGGGCACCTCCTGCGTGAGTGGTCATGGGGTCCTCCGGGCGGGAGGGAGAGGTCTGGGCCGGGGCCCGGGCCCCGCCCGTCCCGGTGGGCATCGATCGGGGATCGACCGGGCGGGCGGGGGCCGGACCGCGGAGTCGGGACGGGCGGCGGCGCCGGGGCGAACGGCGGCGCCGCGGTGAACGGCGGTGCCCCGGTGAACGGTGGCGCTGGGGCGAACGGCCGTGCCGCGTAGGCTACTTGGCGCCGAGTCCGGCGTCCGCGACGGCCGGCCGGCCCTGGGCGACGAGCACCTTGTTCAGCAGGGTGAGGTCGTAGATGCCGTTCAGGTTGGGCTTCTTCAGGAGCCCGGCGGTGACGGCGTGGTCGGCCTCGGCCTGGAGGGTGTTCGCCAGCGGGTCGTCCAGGAAGTCGATGTCGGCCCAGGCCGGGTCGAGGACGGCGGGCTCCAGGGAGTTGCCGGCCTCCTTCCTGATCGCCTCGTTGGCGTCGGCCTTGGCCTTGTCGGAGTCGGCCTTGATGAAGGCGTTGGTCTTCACCGAGCCGCGCAGCACGGCCTCCACCACGTCCGGGTGCTCCTTGAGGAACTTCTGCGAGACGATGATGTTGGTGATCACGAACTGCTTGTCCGGCCAGACGTCCTTCTCGTTGAGCAGGACCTTCGCGCCGAGCGTGACCAGCTTGGAGGCGGTGGGCTCGGGCACCCAGGCGCCGTCGATGGAGCCGGACTTGTAGGCGTCGGGGGTGACCTTGTTGTCGGTGCGCACCACCGAGACGTCACCGGCGCCGGAGGCCGCGTCGACCTTGTAGCCCTTGCCCGCGAGGTAGTTGAGCAGGGCGACGTCCTGGGTGTTGCCGAGCTGGGGCGTGGCGATCTTCTTGCCCCTGAGGTCGTCCAGGGAGGCGATCCGGTCCGGGTTGGCGACCAGCTTGACGCCGCCGGAGGCGGAACCGCCGATGATCTTCAGGGACTTGCCGTCGGACTTGGTGTAGCCGTTGATCGCGGGGGAGGGGCCGATCCAGCCGAGGTCGATGGAGCCGGCGTTCAGGGCCTCGATCTCGGCGGGTCCGGCGTTGAAGACCTGGGTCTTGACCTGGGTGGAGCCGAGCTCCTTCTGGAAGATGCCTTCCTGGAGGCCGACCAGCGGGGTGCCGTGGGTGAGGTTGGCGAAGTAGCCGATCCTCACCGTGTCCGCGGACAGCTTCGCGCCGGAATCCCCGGCGGTGGCCGCCGTGCCGGCCTTGGTGTCGGAGGACTTGCCGTCGGCCTGCGAGCCGTAGCCGCAGGCGGACAGCAGGGCCACCGCGGTCAGGCCGGCCGCGGCCGCGGCGGCGGGCCGTCTGATCCGCCCGGCGCGGGGGCGGGGGCGGCTATGGGCGGACGGGCCGTGGGCGGACGGGCTGTGCGGGGGCGTGCCGTGTGAGGGTGCCGGGTTCGGTGCCATGGTGAGTCCTGTTCGCGGACGGACCGTCAGGAGGCGGTCTCGGGCCAAAGGTGCGGAAGGTGGTGCGCGCGGCAGCGGTGTGCCGGGGCAGGCCGGGCGGCCGTGGGGGAGGGCAGCCCGGTGACAGGGCGAACTCAGCCCTGTCGGCCCGCACATCGGGTCAGGCCGCCCTGGCCGCTGCCGAGGACGCCGCTGCCGATGCGGCCGCCTTCCTTGTCCATGCCCGAGAACGCCTCGCTGGGCATCAGACCCAGTCCTCCTCGTCGGGTGTGCCGGTGGTGGGTGCGGTGTCGAAGGCCTCGCCCGCCATGCCGGCGGTGAGGGTGGTGCCGTCGGCCGGGTCGATGAGCAGGAACGATCCGGTGCGGCGGTTGTCGGTGTAGCTGTC